>NZ_JANSJB010000051.1:9813-18704 GCF_047462355.1 Synechococcus sp. H55.9
CAACAGCGGCAGCCACTTCGATCCCCACGTGGTGGCAGCTTTTAAGCGCGGGCGCGGCGAAATCCTGGAGATCTACCACCGCTATCAAGAGGCTCGCTAACCCCAGATCCCCTTAGCCCCTGGGTTCAGAACAGGTTCCTCGCCTGCCCACCAATAAAGCACAAATAAATAAAGAAAGAGGATCTCTCCGCACAATCCCGTATAGGCTTGTAGCCAGCAGACAAGATCTCAAGCCAAACTAAGGGTGGCCGGCTCTGTTTGCCACCGGTTCGCTGGAAAGGCGAGCAGAGCTCTGCCTCTGTGCTCCTCTATACATAGCACATTCTTGGCCACTTGTCTCTGCCCAACCCGCGCCGAGGATCCCTGTGATGGCTACCCTGACCAATCCGCCCACTCCCACCCTCTCGATCAACACCAAGCTGCGCGATCTGGCTCTGGTCGACTTTCAGGTGAGCGAGTCCACCACCTGCGAGAACGTGGTGCGCCGCCTAGAAGATGATCCCAGCCTTTCGGGGGTCATCGTGCTGGATGAGCGGTCGCGGGTGCAGGGGATGTTGACCCGCCGCGCCATTTTGGAGTGGATGCTGAGCAAGCCCTATGGCCTAGACGTGTTTTTGAAGCGGCCCATCAGCTCCATGGTGGAGTTCCACGGACGGGGCTTTTTGCTGCTCCCCGGCGACTGCGATGTCATCGCGGCGGCCAGCCAGGCCTTCCAGCGGCCCCAGGAGACCATCTACGACCCGGTGGTGGTACAAGTTGGTTCCCAGGACTACCGCCTTTTGGATGTGCCGGTGTTGTTGGTGGCCCAGTCGCAGGTGCATCTGGCCACGCAGCGGAAGCTGCAAGAACAGCAGGAGGAGATGCAACGGATCTTGGCCGAGCTGGAGCAAGAGAAAAACCGCAGCCTTCAGTATGCCCGCGATCTGGAGCGGCAAAAGGCCGAGATCCTCAGCCAGAACATCGCTCTAGATCGGGAGCGGCGCCAGGCCCAGCAGCGCTCCGAAGAACTGGCCCGCCTCAACGCCCGCATCATCGAGATCAGCTCGGTGCTCTCGGAGAAGGGCAAATCCACCTTTGCCGCCACCTTTGCCGGAGTAGAGGCCGTTCGCCGTCTATCTCAGGAAATTGCCGACAGCAACCAGGAGCTCTCCCGCGAGCTCAAAGAAATCAACACCATCGTTGACTTGATCGTAGAGGTGGCGGGCTATATTCGCCTGCTCTCCTTTAATGCGGCTGTGGAGGCCAACCGCAGCGGCGGAGGTGGCGGTTTTGGCGCCATTGCCCAGGAGATTCGCAAATTGGCAGGGCGCACCACCGAAGCCAGCAACCGCATCCGCGGCTTGGCAGAGCGCATCCAACGCCAAAGCCAATCCACCCTGCAATCAGCCCAGGCCAGCGCCGAGATGGTGCAATCCCTTTACCAGCAGGCCCAGTCGGCCCAGGCGGCCCTGGAGGAGTTGCAAGCCCTCTTAGAGCGGGCCCAGGTTTAGCCTTTTTTGGGAGTGGCCTAGGGAGTGGTCTGGCCCTCGCGGATCTCGTAGGTGTAAAACTGCCCTGCCACCGCCAGAGTTTGGAAGTGGTAGGTGGGCAAAGAGATCCCCAGCGGGCCAAAGTTAAGCAACGACAAATCGGTGCTGTAGAGGCTGAAGAGGATGAAGTTTTGCCGGCGGGTCTGGTGCAGGAACAGCTCTGCCAACTCCGGTTGCAGCTCTTGCACAAGGGCGTGACATTCCTCAATGAGGGTGGGCAAAAAAGCCGGGAGCTGGGCGCAGTATTCCCGCGTGGCATAGGCAGCCAACTGTTCCCCTGCGTAGGCCCCGTACGCTTCCGGGGTGGGATTGGTGATGGCCAGAGCAGCCACACCCCCGGCCAGAACCAGTCCGGAAAGCAAGGAAAAGACCCTCAGCATAGCGGCCTCCGAAACAAGATTTTCCATTCTGCTACGGGCTTGAGGTGCTTCGACAGGGATCCTTCGGCAAAAGCCATCGCCTAAGGCCGCCCTGTCGCCTCCTAGAGCCGGCGCGGGATCACCCAATTGGCCAGGAATGCGGTTCACGGTGTTGCAGCAAACCTGCAAAAGAGCTGGATCCCTTGGTTGAATTGCTAGCCTACAGGCTAGGATGGGAGCCGATGCGCAGCTTGATGCTCTCTATGGAACTGGCCGATCTGAGACGCACCCTAGAATCGCTCACCTCGCGCCTGAGCAGTGCTCAGGACTATCTTTGACCTGCCCCGCCTAGAGCAACAGATCGCCATTTTGGAGCAAGAGGCGGCGCAGCCGCAGTTTTGGAACGATGCCGAGGCGGCCCGCCGCCACCTGCAACAGCTCAACAGCCTCAAGGCCTCCTGGGATCAAGTCCACCGCTGGAAGGATCGCCTGGAAGATGCCACCAGCGCCCTGGAGCTGTTGCAAGAGGATCCCGACCCGGAGCTGTTGGCGGAAGTGTCCGGATCCCTGGCGGCGGTGGAGCGGGAGCTCGGCCAATGGGAGCTGCGGCAACTGCTTTCCGGCCCCTACGACAAAAACGGCGCCATCCTCACCATTACCGCCGGCGCGGGGGGAACCGACGCTCAAGACTGGGCAGCGATGCTCCTGAAGATGTACACCCGCTGGGCGGAAAACCAGGGCTACAAGGTCAGCCTCTCGGAATACTCGGAAGGGGCAGAGGCCGGCATCAAGTCGGCCACCCTGTTGATCGAGGGGCCCTACGCCTATGGGTATCTTTCCGCCGAGAAGGGCAACCACCGCATGGAGCGCATCAGCCCCTTCAACGCCAACGGCAAGCGCCAGACCAGCTTTGCCGGCGTCGAGGTCATGCCCATCCTGGAGGAAGAGAATGAGTTCGAGCTGAGGATGGAGGATCTGGAGTTCGAGACTTCTCGTTCCGGCGGGGCAGGCGGCCAAAACGTCAACAAGGTGGAAACGGCGGTGCGCGTTATCCACAAGCCCACCGGCATTGCCGTGCGCTGCACCGAGGAGCGTTCCCAACTGCAAAATAAGGAGCGGGCCATCCAGATCCTGAAGGCGAAGCTCATCGAATTGGAGGAGGAGAAGCGCCGGCAAAAGCTGGCCGAGATCCGCGGCGAAATGGTGACCCAGGGCTTTGGGGGCCGGATCCGCACCTACACCTTCGATCCTTACAAGTTGATCAAAGACCACCGCACCAACGCCGAAACCTACAATGTCGAGGCGTTTATGAATGGCGAACCGGAGGAGCTGATGCACTTTATCCAGGCCTACCTGCGGCAGGAACATGCCAAACAGCAGGCTGCTGCAGTCTAGGGCCGGCTGTGGCGCTCCCACACCGCCTGCATCAGGGCTGCCCGCTCCGACGCCGAGATCGCGCCCAATTGAACGGGATCCCACTCTGGGAAAAACTCCCCCACCCCCCATCCCAAGGCTCTGGGATGGGCTGTTTTTGCCTGCAGGGATCCCGCCCAAACTAGGCCGTGCCAAGCGCCAATAGGGGTTTCCAGGGCCGAGGAAAACACCAGATCCAAGCCCGGGTGTTGGCTGAGGTAGTCCCTCAGGGCAAGACCGGATCCGACCAAAGAGGGCTTGACCACCAGGATCCCTTGCCAGCCCGACCGGTGGACAGCTTGCAACTGCTCCAGGCCGGCCACTGACTCATCCAGAGCAAGGGGAGTTTGAAACTCGCGGCTCAGTTGGATCAAGTCAGCGTACTGGTCCGGGGGCAGAGGCTGCTCGAAAAACTCGATCTTGCCCGGCCACTCCCGATTGAGCTGGTCGCAGAGGGCCAGCCAGCGCCGCGCCTCGGCTAGGGTCAGCCCCCCGTTGGCATCCAGGCGCAGCCGGGATCCGGGCGGCAGTTGCTCCAGCCAGCTTGCTAGCTTTTTCCACTCCTGCTCAAAGGCATCCACCCCCACCTTGCCTTTGTAAACCGGGTAGGAACCTACGGGGACGGCTTTTCCCAAAAGCCCACAAAACGCAAGCCCCGAGAGATCCCTGGCCAGCCAGCCGGGATCCCGACAGGCCAGCCAGGCGCATTCCAAGCCAAAGCGAGTGGCGGGCAGAGTTGCTGGGATCCCTTCAATCTGCACCTCGGATAGCTCAGCCGGCAACTGCTGGCAAAACGCCAGCGCTTGCTCCAAAGTCTCGCTGCCCAACCAGGGGAGGGGAGCAATCTCCCCATAGCCCTGCTGACCCGTCTCCAGATCCGTCAGCCGGATCAGGATCCCTTCGCGGACAGACCATAGGCCGTAGCGGGTGCGCAAGGGCTGCCGAAAAGGACGCCGGTAGAGGCAAAACTCGAAGCTCAGCACGTTTTTCTCTGCCTTTGAGGATCGTCCGGATAAGGAGCTACGGGTAAAGAAGGAATCTCAGAGCCTAGAGAGATGCTGCAAGTAAGACAGCTAGGCCCATGTTCTTACTGTAGTTGAAGCTACAGAATCAAGTTGAAGACATAACGTAACTTTCACTGAGTATCTCCTTACTACGATTGAGGTGAGGAAAGAAGCGTTGGTTCACTCTTTTGGCAGAAGAGAGAGGCTCTATGCAGTTTTCCACTGACAAAGTCTTCACCCTTGACTCACAACGGTGTCCCTGTGGTGGTTCACATGCTCCACAGGATCACAGTGAATTCCTTGCTTCCATGCCACAAAGTCCAGCGGATCTGGCGGATGACTTAATCAAGATGGGAGTTTATCGGCCGCAGGTGTTGAAGCTTGCGGATCAGATCAGCCGCACTGAGATGCTAGAGACGCTGGTCTTGGAGCGCTTTAGTCGGCGTAACCCAGAAAAGGAGCCAATTTTACGGGAGCTGATTTGGCAAGCGGGCGGTCTAGATCAAGCGATGGTAGCGGCTTTTGGACCTCAGGCAGCCGAATTTTTTACGGATACCCTTCGGACAGGGTCTTATTCGCGGCGGCGTTTTTTGACTCAGGTGTTGGTGGCAGCTTCAGTGATTGGGTTGGCAGCCACTCAAGGACAACAGGAACTGTCTGTTCAAGCTCAGGGATCCCTTGAGAAAACGGATCTGAGAATTGGGTTTATTCCCATTACCTGTGCCACCCCGATCATCATGGCCAAGCCCCTGAAGTTCTATGAGAAGCATGGGTTGAATGTGCAGTTGGTGAAAATGCCTAGTTGGGTTGCGGTGCGGGATTCTGCCATCGCCGGAGAATTAGATGCTTATCACATGCTCTCCCCAATGCCTATTGCCATTACCTTGGGCCTAGGATCTACAGCTTTCCCGATTAGGGTGGCTAGCCTCGAGAACATCAACGGCCAGGCCATTACCATTGCCAACAAGTACAAAAACACTGTGAAAGGCCCTGCTGACTTCAAAGGTTTCACAATCGGCGTTCCCTTTCCATACTCAATGCATAACCTACTGCTACGCTACTACCTAGCTGTCGGAGGTCTCAATCCCGACACCGATGTACAGATTAACCCTGTGCCGCCGCCGGATAGTGTAGCTCGCATGGCGGTAGGGGATATCGATGCCATGTTGATGCCAGACCCGTTTAACCAACGGGCGGTGTTTGAGGGAGTAGGCTTTATCCATATGCTGAGTAAAGATCTTTGGCCAGGACATCCCTGCTGTGTTTTCGCTGCTGGTCAAAGCTGGATTGATGCGAACTCAAACACCTTCCGAGCAGTGAACAAAGCGATCATCGACGCAGCCAGCTATGCCAGCCAGTCAGGAAATCGAGCCGAGATCGCCAAGGCTATTTCTCCGCGGGAGTTTCTGAATCAGCCAGAGGCGGTGGTGACTGCCGTGCTGACGGGTCAATTTGAGGATGGGTTAGGCAATAGCTTCAACATTCCTAATCGGATTGATTTTGATCCCTACCCCTGGCAGAGCTTTGCTTACTGGATCATTAGCCAATTGGTGCGCTGGAATCTCCTATCAGAGGCGGACGCAGATTATCCTCAGATCACTCAGGATATCTTCCTGACAGACTTGGCCCGTGAGCTGGCTCGAGAGCTAGGACAAAACCCGCCTACCGAAAACCTAAGGGTTGAAACCCTGAAGTTTGATACCTTCGATCCTAGTAATCCTGTCGCTTACATTCAAGCTCAAATCGAGAAGTTTGGGGTTTAGACCCTCAGATAGGGATCCCATCTGTTTAAACTGAACAGTTGATGACGATCCCATTGCACTAAAATTTTCTCTAGATTTTTTCCTTAACCCGTTGGAGGTACAATGTCCTTTCTTCCCGCTATGCCAGGGCGATGGATTCGTTCGATCCTACCGGGTACTAATCGGCAGGCATTTGCTTTGTTTATGATCTCTTTGCTTTTGATTTTGGTAGTTTGGGAGGCCGGAGCACGCGGCGGAGTATTTTCTCCATTAATTCCCCCTGCCAGTAGAACCTTGGTAACTATTTGGGGGTGGGTTTCGGATCCCTTTTACGATTATGGCCCTAACGATAGAGGCATTGGTTGGCATCTGCTGGCAAGCTTACAGCGAGTGGCGATTGGATTTACCATTGGCTCCTTGATCGCCATCCCTCTTGGAGTACTGGTGGGTCTTTCGGAGGTGACTTCACGGGCAATTGATCCCTACATTCAGTTGCTAAAGCCAGTTTCACCACTAGCGTGGCTGCCTCTGGGTTTAGGCATTCTGAAAAGCTCAGAAAGCGCCGCCTTGTTTGTCATTGCTATTACTAGCATTTGGCCCACCCTAATTAATACTAAGTTTGGGGTAAGTAATGTGGATCGAGCTTACTTGGATGTGGCTCGCTCTTTAGGGGCGTCCCGTTGGCGTACTATCCTTAAGGTAATTCTGCCTGCAGCAGCGCCAAGCATCATAACCGGCTTGCGCATCAGCATCGGTATTGCCTGGCTGGTAATCGTAGCTGCCGAAATTCTGGTGGGAGGTACTGGCCTGGGTTATTTTATCTGGAACGAATGGAATAACCTTCAAATTACCAGTATCATTACTGCAATTGTTGTTATCGGTGTTGTGGGTCTTCTGCTAGATTGGTTGTTTGTATTGTTGCAACGTTGGGTCGCATTTTGGGTGAGGTCATGAAAGTTACTTCTCCTTCCTATACCTCGAGTTCTGCTGGCTTGGAGCGGATTCCGCAGTTGCAGTTGCGCCAAGTCACCAAGATCTACCCCGGTCGTCGTGGCTTTATGGATCGGCTCATTGGTCGTGCTTCGGTTGATTACGTCGCTCTTGCACCCATCGATTTAGTGGTAGAAGCCAACACTTTTGTCTCGATTATCGGTCCTTCTGGTTGTGGTAAGTCGACATTGCTTAATATCATTGCAGGTCTCTCACAGCCCTCTACTGGACAAGTATTGATCAATGGTCAAGAGGTTCATTCCCCCGGATCTGATCGTGGCATTGTCTTTCAAAACTATGCTCTTATGCCCTGGATGACAGTAGGAGAAAACATCCGTTTTGCTGTCGAAACTGTACACCCGCAGATGACTTTGGCTCAGCAGAAGCAGTTGGTACAATCTTTCATAGACCTAGTAGGGTTGCGGGGGGCAGAAAAGAAATATCCTCACGAATTATCTGGAGGGATGAAGCAGCGGGTAGCAATTGCTCGAGCTCTGGCAACTGATCCACAAATTTTGCTCATGGATGAGCCATTTGGCGCTTTAGATGCCCTGACGCGAGGATTCCTTCAGGATGAAGTTGAGCGAATTTGGGAGTCACAACGGAAAACTGTCATCTTGATTACCCACAGCATTGAAGAAGCACTGTTGCTGTCGGATCGAATTGTCATGATGACTCGGGGGCCAGAGGCTCGCATTGCTCAGATTCTAGATGTCCCGTTTACCCGTCCTCGCCATCGAGACAGCTTAGATCAGCAGCCAGGCTATCATGCTCTCAAGGCAGCTATGGAACATCACCTTTCTCAAGAAACTCGTGCTGTTGAGGAATCACGGATCCGGGTTTGAGGAATAAACTGTAGTAGGAGCTTTCACGAAGCCGATACATCTGAAATTTAGGAGGCTACAATGAGCACAACCATCCCAGAGATTACTAAGAAGCTATTGGCCGCTAAAGCTGAGAAGGGGCTAACCTTTGCTGATTTAGAGCAGAGGATAGGCCGAGATGAGGTGTGGATTGCAGCGGTTTTTTATCGTCAGGCAAGCGCCTCTTTAGAAGAAGCGAAAAAAATTACTGAGATCTTAGAACTGGACGCTGTTGTAGCAAAAGAATTGACTGAATGCCCACTGAAAGGTCTAGGGCCAGTGGTGCCGACAGATCCTTTGATCTATCGCTTCTACGAGATTGTACAGGTATATGGCATGCCAATAAAAGCAGTAATTCATGAGAAGTTTGGCGATGGGATTATGAGCGCTATTGACTTTACCTTAGATATACAAAAGGAAGAAGACCCTAAAGGAGATCGCGTTAAAGTGATCATGTCTGGTAAGTTCCTGCCCTACAAGAAGTGGTAGAGGTAGGATACATGAGCCGAGTCTTAACTGCCTGTAAAGTCAAGCTAGTAGTTGAGCTAGGAACCTGGGGGTGCAGTTTTCCTAAAAAGCCCACAAAGAGCAAGTCCGCAGAAAGCAAGCCCGTAGAGATCCCTGGCCAGCCAGCCGGGATCCCGACAGGCCAGCCAGGCGCATTCCAAGCCAAAGCGAGTGGCGGGCAGAGTTGCTGGGATCCCTTCAATCTGCACCTCGGATAGCTCAGCCGGCAACTGCTGGCAAAACGCCAGCGCTTGCTCCAAAGTCTCGCTGCCCAACCAGGGGAGGGGAGCAATCTCCCCATAGCCCTGCTGACCCGTCTCCAGATCCGTCAGCCGGATCAGGATCCCTTCGCGGACAGACCATAGGCCGTAGCGGGTGCGCAAGGGCTGCCGAAAAGGACGCCGGTAGAGGCAAAACGCAAAGGAAAACCCCTTTTCCAACTGCCCATGCAAGACGGAGTCCCCTTTCTGGCTCGGAATTTTAA
>NZ_JANSJB010000052.1:0-8627 GCF_047462355.1 Synechococcus sp. H55.9
ATCCGCTGGAAAGATAAGCCGGTGGCTATGTCGATTGTGCAGGGTCGGTTGGTGGGTCTGGCCCACTTCACGGTGGGTTACGTACTGACCTACGCGGCCTTTGTCATCGCCTCGACAGCCTCCCAGTCTGGCTAGCGAAGTTGAATAACTAACTACTAACTGGAAGGGATCCCTTGGCTAGGGGATCCCTTTTTTTGCGTCTTGGTAGAGGGGGAAGGCTTGTGGGGCACATTGGATCCTCATCTGCAATGTCGGTGACGGGACAGGGGTGTCTCTCATCAACCCCTCTTATAGCAAGCCGCGGTAGCGAATAAAAATTAAGATTGCCGCCCAGGATCCCAGCGCCACCTTGATCGCCACCAAAATATTGAGAATCGGGATCCAGCCACCGCTGAAAAGGGATCCCAGCTCGCCCTTGGGCAGCTCCCAACCGGCCAGGGCGATGACAGCCACGCCGATAAACGTCACCACCGACAGCTTCTCCCACATCGCGGCTTGCCACCGCTTGTAGATGGCCTCCATCCAGGTCGAAGAGGCGGTGATCGCCACCAAGCCAATTGCCGTTCCTCCCGCCACGCCGGCGGCAAACCCCCCACCCGGCGTCAGGTGACCCCGAATGGCCAGCTCCACCCCAATCAGGGCAGAAATGGTGGCCCCCACCCGCGCCAGCACGATCGAGGGAATGTCGGTAAATTGAGCTACATTGGCCGTCGGTCGCTCATCCGCCAGCAGGTATTGCGCGCCCAGAATTGCCGCGGAAAATACAACTACTTCGAAAACCGTGTCGTAAAGGCGGTTGCGCAAGATCAAACCTGTCACCGTATTGGGCACGCCGCTTTCTCCGGCTAGAGTCGATACAGGTTCAACAGCAGGCAAAACAGCTCCTGCATCGGCGACCACGAGCTGCAATGCTGCCAGCAGCACCGCCACCCCATACAACCACCTCATGGCAAGAAGACCTCAGAAAGCAGGGCTTGTTGCGCCAAGATGGCCTGCAGGCGGGGCACGCGCGTTACCAAGCGATACTCTGCCACCTCCTCATCGGGCTCAAGGGCAATGGTGTGCACCTCTCGGCTGTGAAGGGCAGCCAACAAGGCCTCTGAACTCCCATAGACGGCCAACTCCAAACGCATGTGGTACCGCTGTAGTGCTTGGCGCATCTGCTGTAACAACTGCTGTGCTGCTGAGGTACCGGCCTCCAACACAGGACTGCCTTCGAGAACGCCCAAGCGCATACTCAACGAGGAACGCACCGCGATGGCATAGAGCGTAATGGAAAGCATGGTGCCCACCAGCGCCTCGGTGAGCGCCACATCCGCCGCCCCAAACAAGGCATAGATCAGAGCAGCGATGGATCCCAGAATGCCGCGCATCACCAAGGCATGATAGGGATTGGTCTGGGTCACCACCAAGCCTGCCGTCAAGGGCAGCAGCAGGGCGATCACCAGCAACAAGGTCTCTTCCATCCTGTCCTCCTATAGGGACTTGCGCTGCGAGCAAAACGCCAGCACATAGCCCAAGATGGTGTTCCAAATGGCCAAGGAAATCAGCGCCAACACCAGCAGAGGCCACTCCCTTGGGATCCGCAGCAACAGCCCCAGTATGATGCTCATGGATCCCAGGGTGTCGGACACCGAAAGGCCGTGCAGCTTAAACAAAATCGAGCGATCCCCAAGGAGCGGCGCCGTTCCCCACAGCCAAAACAGCACCCCGATCCCAAACAGAAGATAGCTGAGAGCTTCCATTAAGATTTCCATATTCCCCAGACTAAGAATATCTTTAGAGCATTTCCAAGCGCTTGAGCACGTGGGCCAGCAGCATCAGGGCCGCGTTACCCACCGACAAAATCAAGACCCCCACGATCCCGATCATCCAGTCATCCCGCACCACGGATACCACCAAAACCAGGATGGCCGTCTTGGTGGATAAGCTGGCAAAAGCCAGCATCGTCTGCCAAATATCCTCCTTCAGCCAGGCGGCATACAGCGGCAGGCATAGGGTCAAAGTCAGCAGAAACAGCAGTAGGTTCACGCCTCCTCCCGTGGTTTGAGCAGATGCACCTCGTAGGTGCCTTGGGCATCGCAATTGAGCACAATGGTTTTGGGCGTAAAAGTAATCAAAAAGATATCGAGAAACACCAGCCCCGCCGAACGATTGGGGAGAGTTTGTTTGTATACAACCTCCTCTACGGTGTGGGGCCTGAGGATCATCTCAAAGGCCTCCCAGTAAGCTTTCGGAACGGCGAAAACAATCTCCTTGAGCACCCGTCCCCAATCCCGCCACCGCACCGGCGCAGAGGCCTGACGAGGCAGCAGCAGCGTCGCCGCCACCCCGATGGCCACATTGTCCCAGCTCAGATTGCCCGTCAGCAGGAACCAAATCAAAAGCCGCAGGCCAATTTCCAGTAAGCCCAACTCAGGGTAGCGTCCCATAATTCCACCCAGCTAACAAAACCCAAACCAACACCAACACCAACACCACACTCAAGCCGCCCACCACAGCCTCCAGCCCCTCATTCACCGACCTTCTCTGCCAAGGGATCCGCTCCCAAAACCAGCCCAGGGGGATCCCGGCACCCAAGCTGAGCAGTGCCTTAAGGAGATTATCGACGTCGTAGGCCGCCGGCAGCCAGCCCCAGAGCAAGCCGCCGCCCCAAAGGGCCAAGGCCGCCTGGTCTTGCCAACTGGAGGGGATGTTCCCGCTGATTTGAGAAGGAGATGACCGCAGCACTCGCACAGCCACACAGGTGGTGCCGATGGTAACCCCAACCAGCAGCCACTCGTGCCAGGGATCCAGAGCCGACAAGGTGAGGGCCTTGGCTGCATACCCCAAACTGCCGGGCACCCCTGCCAGAGAGGCCGCCCCCAAGATCAACATCGGCCAGCGCCAGCAACTCGTTATCGCCGTCCCCACAAACAACAGAGGCTTTGCCAACCCATGGGCCAGGCCGTACAAACCTGCCCACTGAGGGGCGGCAATTACAAATCCCATCTGCGAGACCGAGCTCCAGGCCAAAAGGCGCTGGGGCGTGCTGGCCATCAAAGCCAGGAGGATCCCAAAAACGGCTGAGCCGGCGCTCAAGTAGGACAACCCCTGGGCCAAGGCCGGCGAAGCCTCGCTGCAGTGCACCAAGGCCATGGCACCTGCTTTGGTCGTAAAGCCGCTGAGCACCGCCGCGATAACGGGATCCGCGGTGATGTAGGTGAGGGGCAGCCACAGGCCGGCGACGAAGACCGCCCCCTTGGCCAAAAGACCCACGGCAATCAGCGCCAAAGCCGTGGGGGTAGCCATGGCCAGGCTGCTCATCGCCAGGGATCCGGTGCGCACGTAGACCAGGATTGCGCCCATCAAGTAGAAGAGCATGGCCACATTGCTCATGAACAGGTAGCGCAGCCCCACCCAAAGCTGGCGGTCGCGATGATCCCCTGCCGTCGGCTGGGACTCAGCCCGGCGCCCGTAGGTGAGCAGCAAAAACACACCAATGCTGAGCACCTCTAGGGCAACATAGACACTGATCAGGTCGGCGCTGATGACGACGGCGTTGGCGCTGCCGTGGACGATCAGCAACTGCATGGCCAGAAAGCGGCTGCCCACAAAGCGCCGATCCAGATACAGCGCCACCCCCAGCGTTATCAGTCCATGGGCCAAGAGCATGGCTGCTGCGTTGGCGTCGATCCGCAGCGTCACCCCGAAGTGATCCAGCAACTGAAGCTCTAACGGCGCCGCAGTTGTTCCCGGCAACCCCCCCTGGTACACTGCATAGGTCACCGTCAGCGCGGCCATCCCCACCAAGCTGGGACGGGTCAAGGCGGGCATCAAGTAGGTGGCAAAGGCAAACAAAAAGGGTAGCGCCACCCAGACTAGCGTCAGCTCAGTCATCGGTAAAAGTGCTCCGCCCCGCTGACGCGACCGCCTGTTCGATGCTCTCCACTTCGAGGGTGGGATGGTTGCGGGACAACTTCATCACCCCCACCAACATCAGGGCTTGTACCGACAGACCGATGACGATGGCCGTGAGGATGATCCCCTGAGGTACGGGGTCGGCATAGTCCAGCTCGCGCCAGGGCTTGTAGATAGGGGTGAACACACCGCTGCGGGCGGCCCAGATCACGAAGAAGGCGATGACCCCGGTGCTCATGACATCCATGGCCAGGATCTTCATAATGAGATTGCGCTTGACCACGACTCCCCAAAAGCCAAGGAAGATCGTGAGGGTGATGGCGGCATTTAACATGGGCACCTCGCTTGCTGCGCTCGAGCCATCCGGTTGCTAAGTCGTTCATTTCGTCCCGCTTACGCGATCAGTATCCAGCTTCCGCGGTCGCAGCAGCTAGAGGGCCGGTGCCAGACAGTCTGTGGCAGGTTGCAACCCTGCCGGGATCTCAATCTCCCCAACAAGGCCGGATCCCGAAGTCGAAAGAGTTGCAGATCCAGGTAGGCAGCTTGAGCCAACTGCCGGTCAGCTCTGGGGCTTGGTGGGATCCTGGTCATACACCTCTCATAGCAAAGTCAGAATCAATGGGGGCTGCTCGCAGTTTAGGCTGTTTTTACTTATGCTGGTGGGACGAAGTTCCGGGTTCTGCAGCAGCAGCTCCCTTGTGAGCGACAGGTCGTCGAGACCCTCCCCGCCGGAAAAGCCTCCACCCTGGCTCAGTCCTGCCCCTGGATGCGGATACGGTTGGAGCTGCTGCCGGAAGCATCGTTAATTTGCGTTAGAACTATACTACAGTCGGCTATCATGGAGCCGAGACTTTCCTCTGGGGGTGAGTCCCCTTCAGCGATCTTCAACTATGCCCACTCCTGTCGACCCTGCCCTGCCTGACGTTCCGGAAAGCGAGGTTCGCAAGCCTGAAGACTCCTCCGTCCCGTCGACGCGAACAATTCTGGCGGCCCGTGAGCCTTTTTTGGGGGTGGTGCGGGATCTGGTGCGGGCCTACCAAGCCTTTGAAAATTATGCCGGGGTTCACATTCGGCAAATGGGGCTGACCGCCCCCCAATTTGATGTGTTGGTGACCCTCGGCAACACTCCCGGCATGACCATGAATGTCTTGGCCCAAAAAACCCTGGTTACCAAAGGGACACTGACCGGCATTGTGGATCGTCTGGAACAGAAGGGGCTGGTGCGCCGGCAAGTGCCGCCAGAGAACCGCCGCTGCTTCAGGGTCGTGCTGACAGAGGCGGGGGAGAAACTGTTTGAGGAAATTTTTCCGGCCCACATCGCCTACTTGAAAGAGCGCTTCCAAAAGTTGGATCCCTCCGAGCTGGCGGAGATCCAGGCCTGTCTCAAAAAGCTGCACGCTATTTTCTAGGATGCACCCTTAGATTTTCTCTTAATTGAGCCGGTTGACCAGAGACTCCCCGAGCCGGGTCTCTAGCCTTGTTCAAATGGCTGTCCCAGGGCTGCCGGCGGAGTGGCTCGCGCCGCCTGCTGAATCCAGCGCCGCAGCCGAGGTGGGATCCCGCGCAGACCGTACTCCCACCATTCCCCGGAGGTGAACACCAACACCAAAATCATCAACACAAAGGGAGCCACCGTAAAAACTTGGGCGGGCACGGCGCGGATGGTGGTCTGGGCAACCCCGGCAAAGGACTGCAAAATGCCGAACAGGTAGGCCCCCAAGGCCACCCGTAAGGGGTTCCAGCCGCCGAAGATGACGATGGCCAAAGCAATCCAGCCGTAACCTGCTGTGTGTCGGTGGCTCCAGCCGGCCTTGAAATCCAGCGAAAAAGCGGCTCCTGCCAAGCCCAGCAGGGATCCTCCCACGAGGGTGTAGACATAGCGCCAGAAAATGACATCGGTGCCACGGGCAAAGGCTGCTGCCGGCTGTTCTCCCATGGCCCGCAGCATCAGGCCAGGCCGGGTGCGATAAAAAAAGAACCAAGTTCCCCCAATCAGCGCATAGCTGGCATACAGCAGCAGATCCCTTCGGAACAGAAGTGGCCCCAGCAGCGGCAGCCCAAAAGCCCAACACCAGGCTTCCCGTCAGCTTGGCCACGGCGAACCCAACCATGGCAGCCAGCATGATCGTCCCCTCTGCGGAGAGATTGATCACCCCTGCTCGCTCGGTGATGGTTTCTCCTACACTGGCGAAAACCAACGGTGTGGCGGTGGCAATGGCAGTAGAGAGAATGGCGACCAGTTGAGCAGCGTTCATTGCCTCACCCCAACACCCAAAGCATCCAGACCACCCCTAAGGTGACAGCGCCAAACAGGGCATAGCTGATCTGGCGCAGCGGCTTCAGTTGCATGGCATGCAAAGCTTTGAGCCAGTCCAGCCCCAAAGATTCCACAAAGCGATCCAACACCACTTGCATGGGGTAGGCGTAAACCGATCCCTGCTCCTTGAAGTTCACCAACACGATCAGCAGCGTGGCGTAGCCCCAGAGACCGCCCCAGAGCACAGCGCTCAACCCGATTAAAATTGGCTCGAGCATCGACCGAAAAACATGGATTGAGCCCGCTTGGGATGCCTGCCCATTGCCGACCGCCTGCTCTTCCACCTCGATGGCTCGGCTTTCACGCACCCATCGAGTCCTAAGGTGGTGCAGAAAATCTCCCCGGCTGTTCGCGATGCGGGCGCGTTGCCGCACCACCTTAGCTTTTTCTTGGTCTTTCAGAGCCTTTTTGTTTGCAGCTCAAGGACTTGTAAACTACCCAACTCCGACCGCTAGGCGGTAGGGAGCGGGGCTCCTGCGGCTTTTAGCTAAAGGTGGCGGGTATCTGGAGCTCCTCCCCCCGCTGCTCAGGAGAAACAAGCTGGTCAACCCAACATCTACCAGCGGCAGCGCCTCAACCGTGGGGTCAGCCACCCGTAGGGAGATAAACCGCTAGAACACTTGGCCACGGTAAACCCGCTGCAGAGCCGGGGTGACCGAATAGCGATCGATATCGGCCAGGCTCAACTTCAAGCGCAATGTATTGAGCAGTCTCCAGTAGGGAGGCACAAAAGCTTTTTCAGTGAGAAGTTGGCCGGCAGGAGAGGGATCCCCGCAGCGGGCAACCGTCTCCACAGGGCAGCCGCGGTAGCGGAGCGGACGAGCTTCAAGACGAGCCGAGCGCAGATCCCGTCCAGGCTCCACCGTCAGGCCGCGAAACTGGATTGCCCCTGGACGAGAAGCTTGCCGGTAGCACAGGTAACGGGCCCAAAGCTGGGCCAGCCCCTCCGGCAAAGTCTCAGGACGAACGTGGAAGCGCTCCGGCAGCAGGCGGTCGTTGAAAAAGCCGATGAGACCAGACCAAGCTTGCCAGAGGAAAGCTCCCACAAGGCGGGCAACAGGAAAGGAGGAAATCTTCATGGTCGAAGCCGAAAAAAGACTTAAAGAACCCAAAAGACCGGTGATGGAGAAAGGAATTGCCAGCGATTATACCAGCCCGGATGAAGGAGGATGCTCACCGTGAACACTTGCCCACTCAATAATTATTTGTTCTGCTCACTCGAAAGCTGAGGCCGGCTTGCGGTCGAGCGTGTTGAGTCGCCAAAATCCATCGACTACAATAGGCCCAAAGCTCGGGTGTCGCTTTCTTCTTCCCATCTAGGGATTCCGAGAGCGCACCGACCGGCAAACTTGCTTCAATGGCCACTGCACTAAGGGGATCGACGGATTATGACCTGGCGCGGCAACATCACTCCCATCGATCGGCTCTGGGGATCCCTTCCCTACCTTTTGCCGTTGGTATCGGCTCTGCCCTTCGGCTTTGTGCCCTCTGGTTTGTTTCAATCTCTGCCAGGTTTGATCCCCATTTTTAGTCCGCTGCTGCGTTTGCTGCCTCTGGCCACGGGCTGGCTGGGCATGGGGCTGTTTTTTGCCCTACTCTTTTTCGTAATCCGCAACGGCCGCGTCGCCCATTTTGTTCGCTTCAACACGATGCAGGCGCTGCTGCTCAACATTGCCCTGTTTTTGGTGCAAGTGTTGATGCAGGTGTTCGCTATGCTCTTTGGCAGCCTTGGTTTGGCAGCGCTTGTTAGCATTTTGGCCACCACTGCCCTGCTTGGGGTAATCGCTGTCACCCTTTATGCTTGGGTCCAGAACGTGCGCGGTCACTATGCCGAGGTGCCGGTGCTCTCCGATGCCGCCTATGCTTGGATTCGCTACTAACAGTTCTCAAGTTGAGGGCTTGGTTGCTGATTTGACGACTTCACTGGAGCCTGAGCCGGCTGTTGCAGCTTTCAAGGATTGCAGGAGGCTGGGGTGCCGTCGGATTTGACCTCTGATGTTGGCCCAACCCTCACCCACCTGGACGCTTCCGGTCGGGTACAGAGGGTGGAAGTGGGACACAAGCCCCTGGCTGCCCGTCTGGCCACTGCCCAAGGGCAGGTACGCATGTCAGAAAGGACTTTAGAGGCCATTTTGGCCGGTCAAGGGCCCAAAGGGAATGTGGTGGAAGCGGCTCGGCTGGCCGGGATCATGGCCGCCAAGTGCACTGCCGATCTGATCCCGCTGTGTCATCCTCTCCCCTTGACCAGCATCACCGTGGATCTGGATCCGGATCCCCACCTGCCCGGCTTTCTGATCACCGCTACGGCAAAAACCACAGCTCAGACCGGAGTGGAGATGGAGGCTTTGACGGCGGTTGCAGTGGCTGCCCTCACCCTGTACGACATGGCCAAGGCCTTGGAAAAGGCGAT
>NZ_JANSJB010000052.1:8727-18449 GCF_047462355.1 Synechococcus sp. H55.9
GAGATGGAGGCTTTGACGGCGGTTGCAGTGGCTGCCCTCACCCTGTACGACATGGCCAAGGCCTTGGAAAAGGCGATGGTGATCGAGAATATCCGCCTGTTGTGCAAGTATGGGGGAAGTTCCGGGCCTTCTGGGTTCGATCAGAATAGCCCGTCCCAGTGAGATGTTGAAGAGGTTGCACCAACCGGGAGGGCTTATCGGGATCGCGCTGCTGGCCGGGGTGCTGGCACTGCTCTGGCCAATGCTGCAGCGGGGCTACCCCATCACCCATTCCACCCACTTCAATCTCAATTGGGCCTTCCAGTATCAGCGCCAGTTTTTCGGCGGGCAGTTTTACCCCCGCTGGCTGGAGTATTCCAACTTTGGCTATGGCAACCCCACCTTTGCCTTCTATCCGCCCCTGTGTATGGTGGCCACTTTGCCCTTTCGAGCCCTGGGGCTGGACATGCTCGGCTCTTTGGTGGCCAGCATGGGCCTAGCGATGGCGGTCTTGGGGCTGGGGCTGTACCTTCTGCTGCGGCAGGTGCTTCCTTGGGCTTTGGCGCTGGTCTTGGCCCTGCTGAGCATGGCCGGCCCCTACTGGCTGGTGGATATCTACCAAAGGGGAGCCATAGGGGAAGTGTGGGCCATTGCCGTCTCCCCCTGGATTTTCTGGGCCTCGCTGCAGACGATCTGCCGGCCCCAGTCCATCTGGCCGGTTGCGGCTTTGGCCCTGAGCTATGGCCTGCTGGCGCTGTCCCACCTGCCCACCTTGCTGGTGTTTACCCTGATTTGGCTGCCTCTGCCTTGGGTGGTGGGGGGAAGGGATCCCTTCTGGCCCAGGGTGGGGCGCTGCTACCTGGGGTTTGGGCTGGGGCTAGGGTGGACGGCGTTTTATCTGCTGCCAGCCTTTTGGGATCAGCGGCATGTCCAGGTGGATTTTGTCAACTTTGCCGACGAGTATACACCCCACCATCGCCTGATGGTGAGCGGGCTCATGCAGCTGCAGCCGCGCTGGACAGAGCACTGGTTTGAGAGCAACCTGGTGGGGTACTGGGTTTGGATGGCGGCGGTTCTGGGAGGAGTTGGGATCCTGGTTTTTTGGCTGGCCCGCCGGTCGGGGAGGAGTTTCTCCTGCCAGGAAAGTGGTGCTGCCGAATCTCTTGCCAGAGCCACCCTGCTCTACAGCTTGGGAGCCAGCCTGGTGGCGCTGCTGATGATGACGGATCTGCTGGCTTGGCTCTACGAGTGGGTTTTGCCCCTGCGGCGGATTCAGTTCTCCTGGCGCTGGATGGCGGTAACGGCGGTAACCGTGCCTTGGCTAGTGGGATCTCTAGCTGGGTGGGGATGGGGGCACAAGCGCTGGCGGCTCCCTTTGCTGGTGGGGCTCGGCCTGGCCATGGCAGTCCAAACCTGGCAGGGCTTGCAACTGGTGTCCAAAGCCGGCTTTGATCCGCCGCTTGTCCAAACTTTTCAAGAACTCGCTGCAGCCAAGCAGTTCCCCAACGAGCCCCAAGAGCGGCCGGGCATTGCTTTCTTGCACATGCACTGGCGCTTTCCCGATGGGCTGGCGCTGGTGGATGCGCTGGAATACCGGCCCCGCCAGGCGACGCTGCCCATGCCGCCCCCACAGGTGGATCCGCTGCTGCAGTGGCAAGGCGAGGTAGAGGATCCGGCGGCGCGGCTCCAGGTGGAAGAGTGGCGCTACGGCTACCGTCGCTTTCGGGCGCTTAACCCCACCGGTCAGGAGCAAGCTGTAGTCTTGCGCACGTTTTACTACCCCGCCTGGCGGGTACAAATTGATGGACGGTTCAGAGCTGCTGAATACAACGGGCCAGGGCTGTTGCAAGTGCGGATCCCGCCGGGGGAGCACCGCGTGGAGGTGCGCTACTTGGGCACGGCGGCGGACTGGCTGGGCTGGATCCTGACCGGCGTGGCAGGAGTGCTGCTGGTGGAGCTGCGGCGGCTGCTCCGTCTGTTGGGGTTGAGGACAACAGAGGAGGCAACACCATGTTGAGTCGCGTGGCCGATTCCATCTACTGGCTCAACCGCTACGTGGAGCGGGCCGAGAACATTGCCCGTTTTATCGATGTCAACCTAAACCTCATCCTCGACTCACCTAGTGGCACAGCTCAGCAATGGGATCCCATCATCTCCACCACTGGGGATCAGGAGCTGTTTTACCAGCGCTACGGCCAGGCGACCCAGGAAACGGTGATCCAGTTTCTGGCTTTTGATAGGGATTATCCCAACTCGATTTTTTCCTGCTTGCGGCTGGCACGGGAAAATGCCCGCTCTGTGCGGGAGATCATTTCTTCGGAAATGTGGGAGCGGGTGAATCGCTTCTACTTAATGGTGAAGGAAGCTGCTCAACAGTGGCCGCATCTGAGCCAGCTCCACGATTTCTTCACGGAAGTCAAGCTGGCCAGCCATCTCTTTGCTGGGGTGATGGATGCCACCATGACCCACGGGGAGGGGTGGCACTTTGGACAAATCGGCCGCCTTTTGGAACGGGCCGACAAAACGGCTCGCATTCTGGATGTTAAGTATTTTATTTTGCTGCCTTCTGTACAGGATGTGGGCACGCCCCTGGATGAATTGCAGTGGATTGCTCTCCTAAAGTCGGCCAGCGCTTATGAAATGTATCGAAAATACAGCCGCCAACACCGCATTAACCCTAGAGAGGTGGCCTCTTTCCTGATTTTGGATCGGCAATTTCCCCGCTCCATTCAGTTTTGTCTCATTCACGCCGATCGCTCCCTACACCAGATTACTGGAACCCCTGCTGATACTTGGCGGGATCCCAGTGAGCGGGCTTTGGGACGGCTGCGCTCTGAGCTGGATTATCTCACCATTGACGATATTATGGAGCAGGGCTTACACGAATTTCTCGACAAGTTGCAATTGCAAATGAATTACGTTGGCGATTGCATCTACGAAAGTTTCTTTGCCATTCGCCCTTTGCAGACGGCTGACCCCCCTCTGCTCCTGCAGCGCCAAGCTTAGCCGAAACCCCTCACCCCCGGCCCCTCTCCCAAAGAGATAGCCCAAGCGCTCCGCGCCGCTCACGCGACCACCCCCGGCCCCTCTCCCAAAGGGAGAGGGGGGTTAATCTCTTTCACGGCTGTTGTATGCTTGCATCTGGTCAGCTGCCGGGGCAAAGGCGGTGCAGAGCACTGGGGAGGCCGGGAATTGCCGCACCGTTACTGGCGGTAGGATTGATGGAAGTTGTTGCTGGTTGGAGAGTGGGGTTGGAGCAGCAGCCGCGAGGGATCGACCAGGCAGCCTTTGTGGCCGCCAATGCCACGCTGATTGGCGATGTGCAGCTCTCGGAAGGGGTGAGCATCTGGTACGGGGCCATTTTGCGAGGGGATCTGTCGCCGATTGTGATTGGCCGCCGCAGCAACATTCAAGACGGGGCGATCCTGCACGGGGATCCGGAGCAGCCGACCTGCATCGGCGAGGAGGTCACCGTCGGCCATCGGGCCGTCATCCACAGCGCCCACATCGAGGCGGGATCCCTGGTGGGGATTGGGGCCGTCATCCTCAACAGAGTCACCATCGGGGCGGGCAGCATGGTCGGGGCTGGAGCGGTGGTCACCCGCTCGCTGCCGCCCCGCTCTTTGGCAGTCGGGATCCCGGCCAAGGTCATCCGCACCCTGACAGACCAAGAGGTGGAGCAGTTGCGCCGCCACGCCGAGCACTATGTGGATTTGGCGCTGCAACACGCCCGTCGTTTCGCCAGATGGCCGGGCCCTGCTGCTCGGGCCTAAGCCTACCCTTCAGCAGCGGGGATCCCCGCAGAGCACCCAGGTATCTTTGCTGCCGCCCCCTTGGGAGGAGTTGACCACTAGGGATCCCTTTTTGAGGGCCACGCGGGTTAGGCCGCCGGGATGAACGTAGATCTCTTTGCCGTAGAGGATGTAGGGCCGCAGATCCACATGGCAGGGCTCCAGCCTCAGCCCCTCTCCCCAATCCACGAGGGTGGGCACGCGGGAAAGACACACGACGGGCTGGGCGATGTAGTTGCGGGGCTGGGCGCGGATTTTCTCGGCAAAAGCGGCCCGCTCCTCCGGTGTGGCCCGCGGTCCCATCAGCATGCCGTAGCCGCCCGACTCATTGGCCGCCTTCACCACCAACTTGTCCAGGTTCTCCAGCACATAAGCTTGATCCTTGGGATCCCAACACAAGTAGGTGGGCACATTGGGCAAAATCGCTTCTTCTCCCAGGTAGTAGCGGATCATCTGGGGCACATAGGCGTAGATGACCTTATCGTCTGCCACTCCTGTCCCCAAGGCATTGGCAATTGCCAGCCGACCCGAGCGATAGACCTCAAACAGGCCGGGTACCCCCAAGAGGGAATCGGGGCGAAAGACCAGCGGATCGATGAAGTCATCGTCGATGCGGCGGTAGATTACATCCACCCGTTGCAGGCCCTTGGTGGTGCGCATCTGCAAATAGCCATCGGCCACCACCAAATCCCGTCCTTCCACCAGCTCCACCCCCATCTGCTGGGCCAGAAAAGAATGCTCGAAGTAGGCGGAGTTGTAGATGCCGGGGGTGAGCACCACCACTGTCGGGTTGGCCAGGTGCGGCGGCGTCAGATTGAGGAGGGTATCCAACAAGTGGCTGGGGTAGTCGTCCACCGGGCGGATCCCCATCGTGTTAAACAGCGAGGGAAAGGTGCTTTTCATCACCCGCCGGTTTTCCAGCACATAGGAAATGCCCGAGGGGCAGCGCAGGTTGTCTTCCAGCACGTACCAAGTCCCGTCCCGATCCCGCACCAGGTCGGTGCCGGTGACGTGGCACCAAATTCTCCCCGGCGGGTTGAGCCCAATACAAGGCCGCAGGAATCCTTTGGCCGTCTCGACCAGCTCAGCAGGGATCACCCCATCCTTGAGGATCTTCTGGTCGTGATAGACGTCGTCGATAAACAGGTTCAGGGCATGGATGCGCTGCTTCAGGCCCTGCTCCAGCCGCTGCCACTCAGAGGCTGAGACGATGCGGGGAATGATGTCGAAGGGGAAAATCCGCTCCGTGCCCTGGCTGTCGCCATAGACGTTGAAGGTTACCCCCATCTGAAAGAGGGCTGCCTGGGCCGCCGCTTGCCGCTGCTGCAGCTCTCCTTCTCCCAGCGAATGCAGGCGCTCAATCAGCGGGATCGCCTCAGGGCGAGGCCGACCGCGCCCCACAAACAGCTCATCGTAAAAACCTTCACCTGGGTCATAAGTATCAAAACGCACGTCGGGATCCCTCGAACCCTACCCTGTTTTACTGTGGGCGGCTCTGGATTTGCCTAGTGTGCTTCCGGCTACTTTTACGGTTATCGTGGTGGAAGTTAGGACAGGGGGTATACCGGTTGCCCCCAGTCAGCCAGAGTTGTCAAGGTTTATGGTGGCGAGCGGTACTTTCTCAGCTTTGTTGTCAATGTAGTGTAGAGGAATGAACCGGACACCCTCTTTTGTAAATCGGCCCCTCATCGGCGTTACTACCCCCAGCCGCAACGGCCAGGGAGATTTTGTGGCGCCGGGCCGCTATGTGGATGCCCTTCGCGCTGCCGGCGGGATCCCCGTTCTTTTTCCCCCAGGCGAAAGTGAGCCACAAGCGCTGCTGGCTGCGGTAGATGGGCTGGTGTTGACAGGAGGCGGCGACCTTTGCCCCAGCACCTACGGAGAGGATCCCCAACATCCCCAGGTGCGTCACGTCAGCGCCGAGCGGGATCGCTTTGAGATGGCCTTGGCGGCAGCCGCGCTGGCGCAAGGGATCCCGGTCTTGGGCATTTGTCGAGGGATGCAGTTGCTGAACGTGGTCAGCGGCGGCAAGCTGATCCCCCATGTGCCCGACGTGTACGACGAGCTGGATCATTTCAACCCCGCCGATCGCAAGCCCGTTCGCCACAGCGTCAGCCTCATCCGCTCCACCCGCCTGCAGCAAATTGTCGGCGTCGACGCAATCTCCGTAGTCTCTTGGCACCACCAGGCTGTTTGGGGGGTGCCGGCGGGCTGGCGTTTGGCTGCCTGTTCTCCCGACGAGCTCATCGAGGCCATCGAGCACGAAACCCATCCCTGGGCTATTGCCGTGCAGTGGCACCCCGAGTTCACCTTTGAAGAGGCTGAGCATTTTCGCCTGTTTCAGGCCTTTGTGCAGGCAGCGCTGCAGTTTTCGCCGCGCCTGGCCAGCCCTGAAGCAATGCCTCAGGTTGCCTAGGGATCCTGTGCTGCTGCTGGAGAAGAGGCGGGGGCTTATCCCTCGCGATAGCCAGGGGAGAGCCCTTGCTATGCTTTGCCCAGTGCCCCCAAAAGAGGGCCTATGAGCAGGAGACAGGCACTGGCTAGAGCAGTTCTGGGTGTCTTAGCTTTTTTCGGTTTAGGTTTTGGCTGTAGTCCCAGCCCTTGGCTGCGTCAGTTTGGCACCCCTTCCTCTGACGAGGCTCGCGCCATCGCAATTGATGGAAAGGGAAATATTTGGGTGGCGGGGGTAACGGAGGGAAGCTTTTTGGGCCAAAGCTCGGCAGGGGGTGGCGATGGTTTCTTGCGCAAGTACAATGCCTGGGGCCGAGAGCTCTGGACACGGCAGTTGGGCACCCCTGCTTTAGACGAAGTTGTGGCGGTGGCAGTGGACAGGAGAGGGAACACCTGGGTGGCAGGAGTGACCTACGGCGCTTTCCCTGGCTACAGCAATGCCGGCGCAAAAGACATCTTCCTGCGTAAGCACGATCCCCAGGGTCGGGAGCTCTGGACGCAGCAGTTGGGCGGTGCTGAGCCTGACCAGGTCACTGCCATTGCCGTGGATGGCAAGGGCAATGTCTGGGTAACCGGGAATAGCGGAGGCAAGAGCTTTGTGCGCCAATACAACGCTGACGGCAAACCGCTCTGGGTCCGCGAGCTAGGGGCCCAGGTCACTGCCCTGGCCGCCGATGGGGCAGGAAATCTCTGGATAACCGGATTCGTCCGCGACCGCACAAGGGCTGGCGGCTTTGTCGGCCAGTATGATCCCAGCGGCAACCAGGTTTGGCTGCGCCAGTTTTCCAACAAAGGGGGCGACGGCACTCTTGCCATCGCTGTGGGAGAGGAGGGAAATGTTTGGGTGGCGGGCTATACCCAAGAGGCTCCTGCTGGCCAGGCCTTGCTCCAGGGGTACAGTGTCTTTGTGCGGCAGTATGATCCCTACGGCAACGAGCTCTGGAGCCGCCAATGGGACGGCGCGCAAGGGGAGCGCCCTCTGGCCATTGCCGTGGATAGGCTCGGAAGGGTCTGGGTGGCAGGATCCACCCAGGGGATCCCTGCAAGTCGCAGCGATGCCTTTGTCCGCCTCTACGATACCAACGGCGGCGAGCTCTGGCGCCACCAGTTCGGCAGCGCCGACTTCGACTGGATCCAGGCCATGGCGCTAGACCAAGAGGGCACCCTCGGGGTGGTAGGTGTAACCTGGGGATCCCTCGCCGGAGAGCCCCATGCTGGTCTGAAAGATGTCTTTGTGCTCAAGTACGGCCGTTAGATTGACACCCCCACCGCCTCAAGGCGTAGGGTTCTCACGTAGTTCAAACAGGCGCTGTCAAGACGCCTCTAGACAGTCCCCTCAGGAAAAGCCCTGCTCGCGTCAGCAGGACGGCGTCCTCTCGCGTCTCGGACGCCTGCACCAGTCGGGTTTTTCACCGTGATTAGCTGCTGGCCTGGGAACGGTACGCCTTTTCGGCAAGTATACCCTTGGCAATTACGAGCTTTTCCGCTCCCCACGCAAGTGCGGGGCTACCAAGCTATCCTTCTGTGTAGTCTCAAGGAGATGGCGGGGCGCCTGGCGCTGGCTCTATGCACCGGATAGCTGCTTTGCCGGGGGGATGGGATCCTTCCCAAGGTGGGGTCATTTTCCTGGAGCAGGATCCTGCGCCCATCGTTGTCCTGTCGGCAGCCGACACGGATCTGACGGCCTTGAGCGCAGCCATGCGCCTGCTGCCGGCTGATTTCCCGGCGGTGCGGGCGGCTAACCTCTTGCAGTTGCAACAGCCTCTCAGCATCGACGACTACGCCGAGAAGGTGTTGCGGCAAGCTCAGGTGGTGCTCCTGCGCCTGTTGGGGGGAAGGGCCTACTGGAGCTATGGTCTGGAGGTGGCCAAAGAGGTAGCGGCAGCAGCGGGAGCCACCCTGATTGTGATCCCTGGGGATGACCGCCCCGATTGGGATTTGGTTAGCCACTCCACCGTGCCCCTGACAGTAGCAGACCGGGTGTGGCAGTACTGGCTGGAAGGAGGGGCAGCCAATGTGGCGGCTTGCTTGAAATTCTTGGCCAGGGAGTTTCTGGGACAGGAGTACGCCGTGCCAGAGCCGCAGGTGCTGCCCCGGCTGGGGATCTACCATCCCCCCCTATCCCCCCTCAGGGATCCCCAGGCCCCCAAGGTAGGGATCCTGCTCTACCGGGCCCATGTTTTGGCGGGGAATACGCAGCCAATAGATGCCCTGGCCAACGCCCTGCAGGAGCGGGGGTTGCAGCCGCTGTGTCTGTACACCTATGGCCTGCAGGAGCCGGACTTGCCGCAGGCCATCCGGGAGCACTTCGGCGGCCAAATTGAACTTTTGTTGAACACCACCAGCTTTTCCCTGGCCCGCCTGGAGAGCGAGCAGCCCGATGTCCGTCTCTGGCAGGAGCTGGATGTGCCGGTTGTGCAGGTGGTCTTGAGCAGTGGGTCGCGGGAGCGCTGGGAGAACTCCACTCGGGGCTTGGGGGCGCGGGATCTGGCCATGAACGTGGTGCTGCCGGAGGTGGACGGCCGCATCCTCAGCCGCGCCATCTCGTTCAAGACGGTTCAACAGTGGGATCCCCGCCTGCAGACGGAGATCATGGCCTATGAGGCTGTGCCGGATCGGGTGGCGTTTGTAGCCGAGCTGGCGGCCAACTGGGTAAAGCTGCGGCGCACTCCTGCCAACCAGCGCCGTCTAGCCTTGATTTTGGCCAACTACCCCAGCCGGGATGGACGGCTGGCCAATGGGGTAGGGTTGGATACACCGGCAAGCTGCGTCGAGATCCTCAAGGCCCTGGCGCAAGCCGACTACCGCGCCTGTCCACTGCCCCAGAGCGGAGATGAGCTCATCCGCTGGCTAACCCAGGGCCAAACCTATGATCCGCTGGGATCCCTACGCCCGGCGCGGCAGGTGCTGCCGGCTGCCCTCTACCGGGAGTGGTTTGCCCAGTTGCCCGCCGCCGTCCAGGACAATCTAGTGCGGCAGTGGGGGGATCCGCCCGCCCACGACATCCCCATTGTCGGCCTGCAGTTGGAGCATGTTTTTGTCGGCCTCCAGCCGCCGCGGGGCTACGACCAGGATCCTGCTTTGAACTACCACGCCCCGGATCTGGCGCCGCCCCACGAGTACCTCGCCTTTTACCTGTGGCTGCGGCAAGCGTTTGGCGTGCAGGCAGTGGTGCATGTGGGCAAGCACGGCAACCTGGAGTGGCTGCCTGGCAAGGGATCCGCCCTTTCGGCCACCTGCTACCCAGAAATAGCCTTGGGGCCTCTGCCCCACTTCTACCCCTTCATCGTCAACGATCCTGGCGAGGGATCCCAGGCCAAGCGGCGGGCTCAGGCTGTCATCCTCGACCACCTCACCCCGCCCTTAACCCGTGCCGAGCTCTACGGGCCCTTGGCGGAACTGGAGCGGCTGATGGACGAGTACTACGAGGCCCAGCAGATGGATCCTGGGCGCTGCCCGCTGATCCGCGCCCAGATCCAGGAGCTTGCCTGCCGAGAGCAC
>NZ_JANSJB010000053.1:0-7903 GCF_047462355.1 Synechococcus sp. H55.9
CCCCTCAAGCGGCCCGATCTGCTGGCCAAGCTGGGACTGGATCCGCCCCGTGGCGTGCTGTTGGTGGGAGCCCCAGGCACCGGCAAGACTCTGACTGCCCGCGCCCTGGCCGAGAGCCTGGGGGTGAACTACATTGCCGTTGTCGGCCCGGAACTGATCGGCAAGTATTACGGGGAGGCGGAGGCGCGCCTGCGGCAGCTATTTGAGAAGGCGGCTAAGTCTGCCCCCTGTCTGGTGTTCATCGACGAAATCGATGCTCTTGTCCCCAACCGCGCCACCGTCGAGGGGGAGGTAGAAAAACGCCTGGTGGCTCAAATGCTGGGGCTGATGGACGGGTTTGCGGCTCAAAAAGGTGTTGTGGTGCTGGCGGCCACCAACCGGCCTGAGGCCCTGGATCCGGCCCTGCGGCGACCGGGGCGCTTTGACCGGGAGATCATCTTTAAGGTGCCGGATCGGGAGGGGCGGCGGGAGATCCTGGCCATTCACACCCGCGGCATGCCGCTGGCGGAGGATGTGGATTTGGACAGCCTGGCGGATCAGACGCTGGGCTTTGTGGGGGCGGATCTGCGCGGCCTGTGCCAGGCGGCAGCCTATGCAGCTTTGCGGCGCCAGGTGCCGGATTTGGAATCCCCCATTCCCGAATCCCTAAAAGTCACAGCAGCGGACTTTCAGCAGGCTCTGCAACAGGTAAAGCCGGCGGTGTTGCGCTCGGTGGAAATTGAGTCGCCCCAGGTGAGCTGGGATCAGATCGGCGGCCTGGAGCACGCCAAGCAGATTTTGCAGGAGGCCATCGAGGGATCCCTGCTGCACCCGGAGCTGTACGAGCAGGCCCAGGCCCAGGCCCCCAAAGGGATCCTCCTCAGCGGGCCCCCCGGCACCGGCAAGACGCTGCTGGCCAAGGCCATCGCCTCCGAGGCCAAGGCCAATTTCATCGCCGTCTCCGGCCCGGAGCTGCTCAGCAAATGGGTGGGATCCTCCGAGCAGGCGGTGCGGGAACTCTTTGCCCGCGCCCGCCAGTGTGCCCCTTGCGTCATCTTCATCGATGAGATCGACACCCTCGCTCCCGCGCGAGGCAGCTACTCCGGCGATAGTGGCGTCAGCGACCGTGTCCTGGGGCAACTCCTGGCCGAACTGGACGGGATCCGCCCCAGCCAGGGGGTGCTGGTGGTGGCGGCCACCAATCGCAAAGCCAGTTTGGATCCCGCCCTCACCCGTGCCGGACGGCTGGAGCTGCACCTGAGTGTGGAGCTGCCGGATCGCGCCGGGCGGTGGGAAATCTTATCTGTACATAACCGCAAGCGTCCCCTGGGGCCGGATGTGGATTTACAGGGGTGGGCCGAGCAGACCCAAGGTTGGAGCGGTGCCGATCTGGCTCTATTGAGCAACCGTGCCGCCATTGCCGCCATCCGCCGCCACCGCGCCACTGCCGAGACGGTGGATGCCAAAACCCTGGTCATCTGCCAGGAAGACTTTGCCCAGGCCTTTGCCGAGCTGCAGCAGCAGCGGCAGGCCGGCTAGAAGACAGGGATCGCTTGCCATTCCGGCCGCCGGTGGGCGTGGGCCGCCTCGCCGCAGGTGCGGGGAGTGGGAAAGATCTTGTCGGGGTTGGCGATGTGCTGCGGGTCAAATACCTGCCGCACCCACTGCATGCTCTCCAAATCCGTGGGCGTAAACATCTCCGACATGTAGCAGCGTTTCTCCGCCCCGATGCCGTGCTCGCCAGAAAGGCTACCCCCCAGGCGCACACAGAGTTTGAGAATCTCGCCCCCCAGCTTCTCCACCTGCTCCAGGGATCCCGGCACCGACTCGTCGTAGAGGATCAGCGGATGGAGATTGCCGTCGCCGGCATGGAACACATTGGCCACCGGGTAGCCGTATTCGCGGCTGAGGCGCTCGATTTCTTTGAGGACATAGGCTAGCTGGCTGCGGGGGATCACCCCATCCTGGACGTAGTAGTTGGGGCTGAGCTTGCCCATTGCAGCAAAGGCCGCCTTGCGCCCCTTCCATAGCCGCGCCCGCTCTTCTGGGCCGGCTGCCACTTGCACCTGGCGGGCCCCGTTTTTGAGGCACAGCGCCCTCACCTGTTGGCCGGCTTCCTCCACCTCCAGCTCCAGCCCGTCCACCTCCACCAGCAAGATGGCCGCCGCATCCCGCGGGTAGCAGCCCAACTGCACCACATCCTCGACGGCGTTGATGCTGAAGTTGTCCATGATCTCCAGGCCGGCGGGGATGATCCCGGCAGCGATAATGTCAGAGACGGCGGATCCCGCTGCTTCTACACTGTCGAAGTCCGCCAGCAAAACCTGAACCTGGGCCGGGGTTTTCAGCAGGCGCAGGGTAATCTCGGTAGCGATGCCCAGGGTGCCCTCGGAACCGACAAACAGACCTACCCAGTCGTAGCCGGGCATCTCCGGGATCTTGCCCCCCCAGCGCACCACTTCCCCATCCGGCAGCACCACCGTCAAGCCGAGGATGTGGTTGGCTGTTACCCCGTACTTGAGGCAGTGGACGCCGCCGGAGTTTTCCGCCACATTGCCGCCGATGGAGCAAACCGACTGGCTAGAGGGATCCGGCGCATAAAAATAGCCCTGGTCGGCCACCGCTTGGGTAATCCAGGCGTTGATCACCCCCGGCTGCACCACCATGCAGCGGTTGTCTAGGTCAATCTCCAGGATCTGTTTCATCAGGGTGGTGGCAATGACGACGCTATTTTCCAGGGGTAGCGCCCCTCCCGAAAGGCCAGTGCCGGATCCCCGCGCCACAAAGGGCACCTGGTAGCGGCTGCACAGCTTCACCACCTGCGCCACCTCTTCTGTGGTGCGCGGCAACACCACCAAAGCCGGCCTTTGCCGGTAGCTGGTCAGCCCGTCACACTCGTAAACCAACAGCTCCTCCGGCTTGCTGATCACTCGCCGGGGATCGAGAATTTTTTTGAGCTCAGCCGTCAGCTTGATCCAGTCGAAGGTGAGGCCAGCTTGCAGAGGATGGGAAGCGCGGACAACCATAGAGCGTTGGCGAGAAATGTGCTTAGGGGAGATATCGTCACTATAGTCTGGATAGTCTGGCTGGAGAGCCTATGCAGTCCCGCAGCGCCGAACAGATTCTCAAACAAGTGCGGCAGCTCTACGACCTCTACCCCTTCCCGCCACAGCCCATCGGCACCGTTCCCCCGCCGGGGTGGAACTGGCGCTGGAGCTGGCCCCAGGCCTATGCCTTTTGCACAGGTGCTCATCCAGGCCGCCGCCCAGTGCGCATCCTGGACGCCGGCTGCGGCTCTGGGGTGGGGACGGAGTATATCGCCCACCAAAACCCCAACGCCGAAATCTGGGCTTTTGACCTGAGCAGCCGCGCCCTGGAGATTGCCGAGGCCCGCTGCCGGGCTTCCCAGGCACCACCGGTGCACTTTCGCCAGCTCAACGTTTACGACATCGACCAACTGCCGGGGCAGTTCGACTTCATCAACTGCGTAGGCATGCTCCACCACCTCCCGGATCCGGTGGCGGGGCTGCAGGCTCTGGCAAACAAGCTGGCTCCCGGCGGGATCCTGCACCTATTTGTGTACGGCGAGCTGGGCCGCCACGAGATCCGCCTGATGCAGAAGGCCATCCGCCTCTTGGTCACTGGCTCAGAGCATCAGCCGCTAGCTTCCGCAGAACACCTACAGCAAGGGCTCCAGGTGGGCCGCCGCCTTTTCCAGATTTTGCCAGACAGCAACCGCATCCAGCAGCAGGAACGCGCCCGCTGGGCCATCGAAAACGTGGACGACGAATGCTTTGCCGATATGTACCTGCACCCGCAGGAAGTGGACTACACCATCGAGACGCTGTTTGAGCTAATTCAGGCTTCAGGGCTGCAGTTTTTGCGCTTTTCTAACCCAGAGTTCTGGCGGCTGGAGCGGGTGTTGGGCAAAGATGAAACCCTACTGGCCCAGGCAGCCCAACTGCCGGAGCCGGAGCGCTACCGCCTAATCGAGCTGTTGGATCCGGTGGTGGCCCACTACGAGCTCTTTCTCGGCAAGCCCCCTATTCGCCGCTGGGAATGGATCCATCCAGAGGATGTGGCCGCGGCAGTTGCCCACCTCAGCCCCTGCCTGGGCCTGTGGCCGGGGCGGAGCCTCTTCAACTACGCCTATGAGGCCATCTCCCTCAGCGAGGAAGCCTTCGCCTTCCTGCAGCAGGTGGACGGGATCCGCACCGTCCAAGCCCTTCAAGAAAGCCTAGACTCTCCCCTGAGCTGGCCGCAGTTGCAGCAGTTGCTGCGCTGGCAAGTGTTGCTTTTGGAGCCGCAAGAGAACAGTTTTTGAGGGCTCTTGGCGGCTTTGAGACAGGAAGAGGCCATTGCGGCATTTGCTTTCTTGGTCTTCCCTAGCTTATGCTAGGAGACTGTGACCTTTCCCCTGGCCATTTCTGGGGTTATTGCCATGCCCAAAATCAAAACTCGCAAGGCAGCCGCCAAGCGCTTTCGCCTCACCGGCAGCGGCAAGTTCATGCGTCGCCGGGCCGGGCACAACCACTTGCTTGAGCACAAAACCACCAACCGCAAACGCAAATTGGCCGGCGTGGCCCTGGTGGATGAACGGGATCTGGCCAACGTGCGCCTGATGCTGCCCAACACCCACTAGGTGGGATCCCGTTGCGCCGCTTCCTCCACTCCCTCAGCCTAGGGTGAGCCGATCGCCACGGCAGGCCAAAAGTCTCAAGGCTTGTTCGCCCTTGTATCCATCTGTCTGTATTGAGTTACCGCCATGAGAGTCAAACGGGGCAATGTTGCCCGCAAGCGTCGCAAGAAGATCCTCAAGCTGGCCAAAGGCTTTCGCGGAGCCGGCTCTAAGCTGTTCCGCACCGCCAACCAGCAGGTGATGAAGGCCCTGCGCAGTGCCTACCGGGATCGCCGCCGCAAGAAGCGGGATTTTCGCCGCCTCTGGATTGCCCGCATCAATGCCGCCACCCGCGCCCAGGGCCTGCGCTACAGCGAGTTCATCGACGGCCTCAAAAAAGCCAATATCCAGCTCAATCGCAAAATGTTGGCCCGCTTGGCTTTCCTGGATCCCGAAGCCTTCACCCAAGTGGTGGCTGCGGCCCGCCAGTCCCGCACCGCCTGAAGGGGATGGGATCTCGGTCTCCGTTGGCCTCGGCGATCCAGAGGTCTTGCTGGGCGGCCAGCCTGGCCTTAGTTTGCCTAGGGATCCCTGCCGCTGCCCGTCCCTGGTCAGAGATTGTTCGTTCGGGTCAGTTGCGAGTTGCAGTCAAAGACAACCTCAGGCCGTTGGGGTTTCGCGATGCCGAAGGCAAGCTGCAGGGGTTTGAGATTGACCTAGCCCGCGAGCTGGGATCCCGGCTGCTGGGATCCCCGGCGGCGGTGGAGCTGGTGCCAGTGGCCAATGTGGAGCGGCTACAGGTGCTGACTGCGGGGGAAGTGGATCTGGCCATCGCTCAGATCGGCATCACACCGGATCGGGCGCGCCAGGTGGAGTTCACCTCGGCCTACTACCCGGATGGCCCCAGCCTGGTTGTGGCCCGTTCCCAAAACTGGACGAGCTGGTCAGAGCTGCGCGGCGCGCGGATTGCCGTCCTGCGCGGATCGGCCGCCATTCCCCACCTCCAGCGCTACCTCCCAGGGGTTGAGTTGGTGGCGGTGGATTCCTACCAGGAAGGGGCAGAATTGCTCCTAAAAGGGGCGGTGCAGGCCTGGGCAGCGGATCGCTCGGTGCTGGCGGGGTGGCTGGCGGAGCACCCCCAGTTTCAGTTTCTGGGATCCCCGTTGGCGACGGTGGGGCTGGGCATTGCCCTGCCCAAGGGGCTGGAGCATGCTGAATTGCGGCTGCGGGTGCGCCGAGAACTGGAGAACCTGCGCGCCGAGGGCTGGCTGGCGGAGCAGGCGAGAGCTTGGGGCCTGCCCTAGGCCAGTTACAGACACCCTTCACAGCCCTGGGCTTCCAACTCTCCCCTCCTTTTGGGAGAGAAGCTGAAAGTGATGGTCTCAGCGGCACAGAGCGCTTGAGCGTTGTCTTGTTGGCAATGGCAAGGGCTCCGCGCCCACCAGACGCCGTTTGCAGTTAGCCAGCAGGGGTTGCGAGCCAAGGGATCCAGCCGGCTACTCTTCCTCCGGCAATTCGGGGGGAGGCTCCTGCCACTGCGGGTCGTCCAAGATGGCTTTCTTGGTTTCTTTGAGCTGTTTCCAGAGCTGTTTGATCTGCCGATAGGCTTCCTCCGGGGTGATCTTGCCCCCCGTTTCCAGGCCACAGATCAAAGACACCCTGTTGCTGAATTCTTGTAAATTGGCATCGAAAACCAAATTCTGGGGTCTCACCTCGCCCCAGTAGGGATAGCGAGGCGAAATAAACTCATCTTTGTTGGGGGGTAGGTTTGACTCTGTCACGGCACAACCAAGATAAAAGGGCTATTAAAACCGGAAGATTGGGAGGGGAACTCTACTGAGCTCTAATCCAGAGAAGAATCTATAGAAGAGATTATGGACGCTTTTTCTTGACCGGTTTGGGAACTTTGGCCGGATCCCGCGGCGGATAAAGTTGATCTGAAATAGACTGCTGACCTGAAGACGAGGGAAGAGAGCCCTTCTTGACTTTGGGGCGGGGCGTTGAGTGCTTCAGGCGGGGGCGCGGCGGCGCTTTGAGCACAGGGCCGATGGGAGTTCCCGCCTCCACGTAGAGCAGGGATCCGCGGCGACGCACCTGTAGATCCCAGAAATTGCCTACCTCCTTGCCCGGCAGGGAGCCGATCAGGCGCAATTTGAAGGCTTGGGGCTTGGGAGCTATTCGGGTAGGCGGGACGGGATCCTTGCTCCGCTGAGAAGAAGGGCTGGCAGAGGTTTTTTTGCCCGATTGGCGAATTTTGACGATGATAAACCCTTTCTCCTGGGACTGAAAAACAACCTCGCCCCGAATGGAAAACCAATCCGGCACCACCGCCGGACGGGAGCCCTCAGGGAGCGTCTGCCCCATTTCTTCGGGGGCCCACACCCCCATCAGCTGCACGTGCAGATCTTCGCTCTTGTCGCGGGTGCGAGGATAGACCACCCACAGGTAGTTGCGGTCTGGCTGTAGGTGCTTACGTACCAGACTCATCACCCGGCCCAGCAATACGGCATTCAGCTCCAAGCCATCTGAGGTACGTAAGACCCCGCGGGTAAAGTGCCCAGGGGAAGGAATGTACTGTCCCTCGATGAGGCCAATCGCCCGGTATTGCATCTTCTCCCCAGGCGGCGGGATGGGTTCCAAACAGACTCGCTCTCTTTCCGCCGCTTTCGTCGTCGCCAAAGTAGCAGTGGTACCGACAACAGGCTGCAAAGACTCCGTCCCGCTACCGCGAGCAGAGCCAGCGGTTGACACCGAATCCTCAGCTTTTCCCGGCAGGGAGGAGGCCCTGGCCTCGCCAGTTGAGCTGGGTCTGGGGGGCCGCACAGATCGAAAGGGAGGTCTTAGCTCTGAGGACATTGTGACGGTTCCGTTGCAATCGATCCAGAAGGTTAACTCAAGTGCTCAAGAAGGGGCAGTGATGCTCGTCTGGCAGCGCAAGACATTTGCTGTTGCAAAAACAGGCCCTACTTCTGCCCTCGACCCAAGACCTGCCCAACACACCACCCAGCCTAACAACGCTTTTCCTGGTTCGTCTCAGTCGGCCAACCCACATTCGCTCGCGTCGGAGGCGTTTGTCAGCCAAAAGAACGGCTGTTGTTGTCACCAGCGTAGCTGAAGATAATAGCAACTGCTCCAGGAAAAGGAAAAGCAATATAGTCGTTGCAAGCAAAATTAAGACGCTTCGCCCCCTCTCCCCTTGTGGGAGAGGGGAGCTAGAGCTCAACCAGCAAGCTGTTCCATGGCTGTTTGCCATAACTCTATCTGCTGAGCAGAGCTCTTGCCTGGCCTCGCCCAGTGCCCTACTTA
>NZ_JANSJB010000053.1:8003-18228 GCF_047462355.1 Synechococcus sp. H55.9
AGCTGTTCCATGGCTGTTTGCCATAACTCTATCTGCTGAGCAGAGCTCTTGCCTGGCCTCGCCCAGTGCCCTACTTAGCCAGAGAAATCGATTTAACCATCCCCAGATCGCTCCCCTATCCTTTGTTCGGATCGGCATCTACCCACACCTGGGGAGTAAAACTGCCATGTAGGCCATAGGGAATGTGGTGCCGCAACGGGATCCGCGCCACCGGGCCGGCAGCCAGGTCTGAGGCATCCAGGATCACCACCTGAGAGCGCTGGCTGGCCGCATCAAAAACCACCGTCACGATCCACCCCGCCTCTTCTGCTGGGTTCTCCGGATCCGGGATGAACACCGGCTCTCCCACAAAGCCGCGCGGGGCAAAGCTGTACTGCTGCGTGCGGCCTGTGGCGGTATCCAACTTGAGAATGGCCTGTAGGGGAGCATTGGGGCCAGGCGCATGGGTGGCTCCAATGTAGATGTAGCGGTGGGATCCCCCCATTTGAGCTGGGTGGATGGCCGGAAACTCCACCGAGCGATCCAGCAGCAGTTCCCGCCTCACACTGCCCGCCTTGGGATCCAGCTCAAACCGCCACAGCTTGCCGGCTGGCACCTGGGCAAAGTCGATCTGCAGGTAGTCGGCATCTGGCTCCAGGGCAGGATAGTTCTCATAGAGGACGGCATCCACCACCACCTGCTCCCCGACTTCGTAGCCGTTGACAAAATGGAACACAAACCCCGGCTCTGTTTCCAGTTGCAGGGGCTCGCCCTCTTGGGGAAAGAGCCAGATGCGGGTCGGTTCTCCGGGCTTCAAGGTCAGACAGGTGCCCGCCGGCTGCCAGCCCAACACAAACGGCAGGGGGTTGAAGACCACCGGATTTTGGAAAAAGATGCGGTAGCGGGGTGTCCAGACAAAATCGTGCAGGAAGGCAAAGCCCGGCAGGCGGTAGTCCCGCTGTTCCAGCAAGCGCCCGCGCGCATCCAGACGGTACAGCAACAAGGTGGAGTTGAGGGCAGCTCGCACCCCGAAGGCGATGAGATCTCCCGTGTGGGGATCCCGCCGGGGATGGGCGGTAAAAGGCTGGCTGGCGGAGATCCCGCCGGCAAATGTTTCGATCCCCTCCGTGGCCAAGGTGGCCGGGTTCAGGCGGTAGGGGGCGCTGGCCTCCCACAGCGCCAGCAGCTTGTCGCCCAGGCAGAGGACGTTGGTGTTGGCGGGGTTCTTCCATTTCAGATCCAAAAAATTGGCCCACCAGCCTCCCGGCTTCTGGGTGCCAAACACGCCGCGGTAGAGCACCCGGCCCGCCTTCTCCTCTGCCTCAAACTCAGGGGTGCGCACAAACCGGTTGCGAAAATGAACCTTCCCCGCCACAAAGGTGATGGCACAGATCATGCCGTCGCCGTCAAAAGGATGGCCGTAGCGCTGGGATCCCGCCTCCAGCTTGCCGGGGCCATTGCGAAATAGGGTTCCCCGCAGCCGCTCCGGGATCCGCCCCTCGATCTCCGTAATCCAATAGTCGTACTCCTGGCGCAAAGAGCGATAGCCCAACTGCCAGTCGGTGCTGCTGTAGGAGAGAGAAGCGATACTGACCATGGGAGATCGGCAAGCAACGCCTTCTATTGTTGCTTAAACTTTTGTAAAGTTACCAGTTTTTCTGGGTCAGCCTCGCTTGGGATCCCCAAGCTGAAGTTGCCCCAACTGGACTATGGTAGGAAATGCCCCAGAAGCGCCTGACAGGATAAACAGCACCCATGTTTGATGCCCTCTCCGAGAAGTTGGAATTGGCCTGGAGAAAGCTGCGCGGCCAGGACAAAATCACCGAAACCAACATTCAGGAAGCTCTGCGGGAGGTGCGGCGCGCCCTTCTGGATGCGGATGTCAATCTGCAGGTGGTGAAGCAGTTTATCGAGGATGTGCGGGAAGCTGCCCTGGGCTCCGAGGTGATCCTGGGGGTGACGCCGGATCAGCAGTTCATCAAGATCGTCCATGACGAGCTGGTCAAGGTGATGGGAGAGGCCAACGTGCCCATCGCCCAAGCGGAGCAGCCCCCCACCATTGTGCTCATGGCTGGCCTGCAGGGATCCGGCAAAACCACCACCTGCGCCAAGCTGGCTTTGTATTTGCGCAAGCAGGGCAAAAAGTCCCTCCTGGTGGCCGGAGACATCTACCGTCCGGCGGCTATCGACCAGCTCAAAACTCTGGGCCAGCAAATTCAGATCCCCGTTTTCGATCTGGGCAAGACGGATCCCGTGGAGATCGCCCGGCAGGGGGTAGCAGCCGCGCGGGAACAGGGCTACGACTATGTAATTTTAGATACTGCCGGTCGCCTGCAGATCGACCTGGAGATGATGGCTGAGCTGGAGCGGATCAAGGCGGCGGTGCAGCCGCACGAGATCTTGCTGGTGGTGGACGCCATGATCGGCCAAGAGGCGGCCAGCCTTACCCAAGCCTTCCACGAGCGCCTGGGCATCACCGGCGCCATCCTCACCAAGCTGGATGGGGATACTCGTGGCGGGGCGGCCCTCTCCATTCGCCAAGTTTCCGGCCAGCCGATCAAGTTCGTCGGTGTCGGCGAAAAAGTGGAAGCGCTGGATCCCTTTTACCCAGATCGCATGGCCTCGCGCATTTTGGGTATGGGGGATATCCTCAGCTTGGTGGAAAAAGCCCAAGAAGAGATCGACCTGGGCGATGCCGCCAGCATGGCGGAGAAGATGATGACCGCCCAGTTTGATTTCACCGATTTCCTCAAGCAGATGCGCCTGATCAAACGCATGGGATCCCTGGCGGGGCTGTTGCGGCTGATGCCGGGGATGGGCAAAATCAGCGAGGAACAATTGCAAAAGGGGCAAGACCAACTGGCCCGCGCCGAGGCCATGATCAACTCCATGACGCCCGAAGAGCGCCGCAATCCCGACCTGTTGGCCCGCAGTGTCAGCCGCAAACGACGGGTGGCCCGTGGATCTGGCCATAAGCTGGAGGATGTCAGCCGACTGGTGAGCGATTTCCAGCGCATGCGCGACATGATGCGCAACATGGGCATGGGCGGTGGTTTTCCCGGGTGGGGGGGCGGGCGCACCCCTCTTCCCGGCGGGGATCCCAGTTGGCGCGGACGTTCGACAGCCCCTCCTGCCCGGCCACAGCCCAGCCGCAAACCGGGCAAAGGTGGAGGCAAAAAAGGGGGCAGTAACCGCGGCTTTGGGGGCAAGTAAAATAAGACATGCCCTTCCACGTTGTTTTGGTTGCCCCAGAGATCCCGGCCAACACGGGAAACATCGCCCGCACCTGTGCAGCCACCGATACCCCTCTCCATCTGGTAGATCCTTTGGGGTTTCGCCTCTCGGATCGCTATCTCAAGCGGGCGGGGCTGGACTACTGGCAGCACGTCCAGCTCTATCGCTACCCCTCCTGGTCGGCTTTGCTGCAGGCCCATCCTGAGGCTCGTTTCTGGTGCTTTAGCGTGCGCGGCCAGGCCCTCTACACCGAGGTGTCCTATCAGCCGGGAGATTGGCTGGTGTTCGGCAGCGAAAGCCGGGGGTTGGATCCCGTGTTCTTGGAAACCTATCCCAGCGTGCGCATCCCGCTGCGGGGGCCGGTGCGCAGCCTCAACCTCAGCAATGCCGTGGCCATTGCCCTTTTTGAGGCATTACGTCAACAGGGATCCCTGACAAAGGCATGAGGGGTCGGGCCGATCCTGTTATGATCAGAGCTTCTCTCCGTCAGGAAGATGTGTGCTTTGCAGTATCTGCGTCCCGATTTGCTTCATCTCAAGCCCTACGACGCCGTGCCCACCCCGGCTGCCGACAAGCTGGACGCCAATGAGTTTCCCCTCGATTGGCCGGAAGGGTTCAAGCAAAAGCTCTCGCTGCTCTGGGAAAAAGGGATCCCGAGCAACCGCTACCCCGATGCCCAGCACCGGGGCCTCAAGCAGGCCATTGCCGCCTATGCCGGGGCCGATCCTGACCAAATCAGCCTGGGCAATGGGTCAGATGAACTGATCCGTTCGCTGCTCATCGCCACCTGTGTGGGCGGGCGGGGCGGCATTTTGGTTGCCGAGCCCACCTTCTCCATGTACGCCATCCTGGCCCAGAGCCTGGGGATCCCGGTGGTGCGGGTGCCGCGCCATGCCGAGACCTTTGCCCTGGATCTGGAGCGGTGTCAACAGGCCGTAGTGGAGCAGCGGGTGCGGGTGGTGTGTTTGGTGGATCCCAATTCGCCTACCGGCAACGGCCTGAGCACCGCCGAGTGGGCCTGGGTGGAAGGGTTGCCCGCCGAGATTTTGGTGATCCTCGATGAGGCCTATTTCGAGTTCAGCCAACACACGGCCCTGCCCAAGCTGGCGGAGCACCCCAACTGGGTTATCTTGCGCACCTTCTCCAAAGCCTTTCGCCTGGCGGCCCACCGGGTGGGCTATGCCATCGGCCACCCGCAGCTCGTCCGGGTGCTGGATGCCATCCGCCTGCCCTACAATCTCTCGGCCATCTCCCAGTGGGCCGTTCAGATCGCCCTGGAACATGCCGAGGAGTTTTTGGCCGACCTACCCCTTATCCGTCAGGAGCGGGAAGCCCTCTACCAAGCCCTGCAGGAGCTGCCGGGAGTGCGGGTGTGGCCTAGCCAGGCCAATTTTCTCTACTTCCGGGTGGCAGGATGGGATCCCCAAGATTTACAACGGGCCTGGCAAGAGCTGGGAACTTGCGTGCGCTGTACCGGCGGCGGGCTGCGCCTGACGGTGGGCACCCCCGCAGAAAACCGACGCGCCCTGGAGCGCCTGCGGCAGCTCTTGCCATAGCTCTAACCTGCCTCTAGAGCCGGGGTGGATCTATGGACAAGAAGCGCTGGATCCAGCTTTGCACCTGCTGCAATTGTCGTTCGTCCAGTTGCTCCAGCGCTTGGGCAATTTCCGCTCTGAGTCGTCTCTGGGCGTCGGTTTGAGCCTGCTGCAGCAGCCAACTTTGAACAGGGCTGGGGTACTCAAGAAAGTCATAGGCCCAGGGATCCCGTTCCTCCAGCTCAGGCTCTGCCTGGGGCAGTTGCTCACGCCAGCGCTCTTGAGCGCGGCTAAACTCCTCCGCCAAAAGATCGGTCGGTCGCCCCTCCGCCTGCAGAGAATCTCGATACTTCTTGTGAACCAGAAGCCAGCGCTGCCGAATCTGAGAGCGTTGCCATCTTGGGATTCTACCGATTCTGCCTTCGGTGAAGCGCTCATAAAACCTGAGCGCGTCTCGGTAGCGGCCCAGTCGCTCGTAGGCCAGGCCCACCTCCAGCGGCTGCAGCCACCAAGCGTGCTCCCCGCGCACACTGCTTACCACTTCCTGAAGAAAATCTCGCAGCCCAGGGGATTTCCGCCTCAGCTCTTCCCAGTTGGTCTGGAGATCTCGAGCCATACAGGCCACCAGCTCGTAATCGTGTCCCCGCTGCCACGCCTGCGGGTGGGCCTGTACCGCTTTCCAGAGCTTCTCCCACTGGCGGCGCCGGATCAGGACTCGCAGCAGCAGCGGCCACTCTTTCAAGCGTTCCAGGCTGAGGATGACATCGTCGATGTACTCCTCCCACTCGCCCGCGAGGGGACGTCCCGCCTCCTGCCATTTGCTCACCACTGCTGCGTCCTGCCGGTCTTTGGATAGCCACCTCACCTTGCCGGGAAAAGGTTCCAGTTGGATCTTGGCCCGGTAGTAGCGGGAATGCTCCGTTTGGCCACCTTGATCCCAAATGGCAACTGCCTCTTTAAATTGCCCTTGCTGAAAATGACAGGTGCCCCAAATCCGGTAATACCGATCCGCAGACGGCTGCCGCTGGCCGAGAAAGGCCAAGTTTCCCCCCAAAGCCGCGAGCGTCTCTTGCAAAAACCGGCTGCGGGCCTCCACCTCAGGACAAAACGTTTGCAAATTGTCCAGGACTTCTTGGAGTTCCGCCAAAAACTTCTCCACACAGGCTTTCCAAGTGGGATCTGTTCGCGTAAGCGGGACGGAGTCGTTGTTCTTGGGGATGACTTCAGTGCTCAGCCAATCTCGCACCCGCACCAGTTGTCGGAAGCGCTCCACAGGCTTGGCAGAGGTTTTTTGAGTCACCACCATCCAATCCACCAGAGGACTGTAGTCTGGGATCCCAGGGCACCCGGCAAAGTGGGTGGCAGTGTGCTGCTGCAGCTCCGACCAAGCCCTTGCTCTCCAGAAGCACTCCCAGGCTTCTCGTTTGAGATTTTTACCAGGCAGAGCCGACTTCTCCAAGCTCAGGAACTGTTGTCCTGCTGCAAGATATTCCTTCCGGAGCTTGAAGATCCAAGCCCGACATTCTTGCTCTAATTGCGGGTTATCTGCTTTCTGCACCAGAGTTTGAACATCCTCAAGCAGCGAAAGGTTACCTTCTTCTACGCCGCGCCCAAGTAGCTCAAGAGCCGACTCCAGCAAATCTTTCAGGCTGGTATTTGTCCAGTATTGGATATTCATGGCTTTGACGGGGCAGCCCAGCAGTGGCGGATCAGTGTTCCATTTTGACCAATCCTCTTCCAGAGAAGGATGATCGAGCCAAAAGTTAAGTTCTAAGCTCGGGTTCCAGAATTCCCGCCAACCAGCAGAAGTGTCCACAATAGCCAAAGCCTGAGTGGGGCGGGTAATACCAACATACAATTGGTTGAGAAAGTACTGTAAGCCCAGTTCTCCTCTGCCTCTCCGGGTGTAATGTTTAAGGTTTTGATCGAATTTCTGCCGGTAGTAGTCTCCAAATTTGTAGAGAATAACTTTTTTGAACTCCATTCCCTTGACGGCTGTAACAGTTTGTAGAAGAGGTGGTTTGAGATTCTGCTCTAACTCCTCGGCATAGACTTTTTGAAGTTCGGGATCCCGCCTCACATAGTTTAGCTCATCCCCTGTAGAACAGGGTAAGACACAAACTGTTCCTGTGAGGTCGCTAAGCATATTTCTCAATTCACTTTCAATTAAATTTTTTTCCTGGCCATCCAGCACAAATTGTTGAACTGGTATACCTTGCTCTTGAGAACGCCAGGGCTGCTGGGGATAGATTTCTCGATTGCCGCTGAGGACCCGCCGCCATAGATTGACCACATTGCTAAAACGAGTAATTTGGGGGTTGCTACGATAGTTATTTTTCAGCTCTTGGGGATCCTCGATCTTAAAGGGATGGGTTGGCAATAGGTAGGCGCGGATATGCTCGTAGAGATATTTTTTCAGGGCAGCCCAACGAAATCCTGTTGGGTTAATGGTTTGTAAGGGATCCCCGGCAAAGGCGTAGGGCAGGCGCTCAACGGCCCAATCTAACTTGTATTTCCCCCAAGGGGATAAACAGAAAATAATATTCAGCTCAAGTTGGGTAAAGTCCTGAACCTCATCGCAAAAGATGACCGGATGGATGGGGTTAAGCGTGCCATTTTGCAACACATCTCTAGCTAAGTCTTGATCATCCCAGTAGCCCTCGCGAGTGATGCGTTCCTGATAGCTTGGCCAAATCCCTTTGTAAATCTGCTCAAAGGATCTTTCATCCACACTGCGGTCGGCCTCGGGCACTTCCCGATAGCCATCGGGATCCAAGTAATCGCTTACCTCATAGCCTTTGATCAGGGTGCGAATGGTGTGCCAAGCCAACTCTAGATCCACATCATGGCGACAGCGATACCAGTTCTGAAATCGATAAAAATTGATATACTGATCCGGCTGGTAGCGTTCCTGTCGCTCAGGGGGAAGACAGCCCAACAGGTAATCCTGAAAAGTCCTAAAAAAAGCTCGACACTGCCGAATTTCTTCGGCTGAAAAGCTATAGCCCTCCTCACGATAGCGATGGCTAATGCGCAAAATTGTGCTCACCCTGTCGCGAGCTTGCTGCACCAAACTGGCGCTATAGGTCAAAAAGAGAGGGTGGTAGGGAGAAGTTCCCTGCCTTGAAGTTTTGAGGTAGTGGCTACAATAGTCGGCAAAGCGATAGTACAACATCAAAGACTTGCCGCTGCCGGCTCGCCCGTTGATCAGCAGGGGCATAGATGTGCTTTGCAGGATTTCTTCCTCCTCCATGGACAAAGCCAGGTTTCCCTCTGTGCTCTCCTGCATTTCCAGCCAAAGGGTCTCATCCGCCACGATGTAGTCCGGGTAGGCGCGACGGGCGTACCGCTTCCATACCTCCAACGGTTGTGGGTGCTGGAGAATATCCGGCTGCTTGGCCCCCATCCCAAAGAGGCAGGTTCGACCTCCCAGCTCAAACCGTTCTTTTTGCTCTGGGCTATGGTCGTAAACCCCGACGAGAAATGGAAAGAAGACCCCTTGCTGCTCGCACAGCCGCACCAGGCTGAGGACCAGATGCAGGGATCCCTCTTGCCAGCATTTAACCTCTGCCCCTGGATAAAAGCTGGGGAGCTGGCGGTAGATCTCGCCTGTCTCATTGGCAACAAACTCGGCCACCGCCCGATAAACCTGGCGCCGCTGCTCTGGAGAAAGGGCTTGCACTTGCCACACCCATTCCCCACTTTCCAAGACCAGCCGCTCCTGCCGATTGGGAGCATTCAAAAACTGTGTCCATTCATACAGCTCATCGGGCAAAGGAGGAAGCCGGTTTTGTCCATTTTCCTCTTGTAATTTTTTACACCGCCTTTCTGCCAGCCAATCCTGCAACTGGCCGTCAGGAGCCCAGTTTCTCACCCGCTCTTGATAGTCGCGAGCCTCCCGCCGATCTAAAAATTCCTGGTACTCATGGCTACCTCTTGGCCAGAGGCCAAACAAGACCAAAACCGACTCCTCTCCCAGATGGCGCAGCTCGCCCACCAAGCGAATGTTGTCGCGCAGGTTGCGCTTCCAGTAAGGATAACGAACGTCGAACAACTGGCTCAAAAGCGTGCGATCCCCCTGCTCCAGCCGTTCTATCAATACCTTCAGATCATATTGAGCGCCCTCTTCCAGAACTTCTCTTGTGCAGTAGACGTACATGGGATCTCGCCAGGTATACCTGATAACTATCCTAGTGCCGGTCAAGCATTGGGAATGATCCGTATGCCAAAAGTCTTAATTTTTTTGCGCTCCGCTTATCGCCCATAAAAATCTATGAATCAATCAGGTTATCTTGATTTAAGTTTTTGTGAAACTATTTGCAATTCTGATTGAGCTAGGAGCTAGGTTGGCGCTCCGCGCCGCTAGCGCGAACGGGCTGAGGTGCCATATTGCTCCGCAACGCTTAAGCAAATGCTGGATTGGATCCCTTGAATGCTCTCCAAAATCGCTTGATAGCCCGTGCAGCGGCAAAGGTTGCCCCGCAATTGATCCCACAATTCTGCCTCCTTGGGTGTCAGCGTTGCGGAGCCAGCAGGGATCCCTTGCTCCCAAAGCCAGCGGGCAGTCAGGAGGGCGTGCAAAAGCCGCACTGAAATCGGATGGGGATGGGAGCAGGATCCATGACGGTCCTCTTTTTTGACTCACCTCTACCTCATCTGTTTTGACCAAGATGTTTTACATGGACAATGGATGGTTCCGTTGCTTCTCATGCCGCTTTTCCATGAGGTGAGGGGATCCTGTCTCTCGCAGATCGGTTTGCCCGCCCTCGTTCAAATGGCTTTCTTGGATGATTGGAGCAGGATTGGCTTTGGATCCCATTGGATGGCGGCTTTTCCAGGTGGGGGGTTCGTCGAGCGGCGGGATCCGAAGCGCTGTTCCTGTTGGGTTGTCTATCTATCTACCCTGTTACGCAAGGAGGGGCTATGGCATTGGTTTACTTTGCACCGGTGCTCGACGTGCGGCTGCAACCAAGGCAGCAGAGCTCGAGAGAGCGACCTCGCCCAGTCTTCCCTACACCGCTGCAGGTTTGGGAGAGCGGCGAGGCCTACACCGTCCAGTTGTGGGCGCCCGGCGCCGATCGAGAGCGTTTCCACATTGAGGCCACAGCCCAGCAGCTTTCCATCAGCGGCGAGCTCCAGGTTCATGGCCCTGAAGGTGCCGAATTGCTCTATCAAGAGGTAGAAGCGCAACCTTTTCAACGCACCCTCAAACTGAGCAAAACTATTCAGCCGGAAAAAGTCTCGGCTACCTACCGCGACGGCATTCTCACCCTCACCCTGCCCAAGGCCGATGCCGCGCGGGTGGTCAAAGTTCAAGTGGGCACTTCAACCCCCTCGGAAGCGGTGACGGTGGAAAGCCAACCTGCCTAGTCTCCCCTCTCCCTCTGGGAGCGGGGCCGGGGGTGAGGGCTGTCTCTTTTAGACAAGACCGAGCGCCCCAGCCGAAGTGCAATGGGCTATGCCGGCGTGGGGGTGGA
>NZ_JANSJB010000054.1:0-2446 GCF_047462355.1 Synechococcus sp. H55.9
GGCAGAGGAAGAGACAAAAATCTCGCCGTAAAGCGGATGGGGAAACCCCACCCGCCTGCGCGGTGGGGTAGTTCATGGTTGCAGCTTGGCTTTCTTGGCCAAGCAAGGCACAACTTTTCCCCCGCAGAAGAGAAAGTTGGGTATGTTTTGAGGATCCCTTCCCCGTTTTTCATGTCCTACGCTCGCCGCTACTTGCGTTTTCCCTCTCCGATCTTGGGCCGGGAAATGGAGATGCTCCACTTTGGGCATCACGGCTACCCGCTCATCTGTCTGCCCACCAGCAACGGGCGTTTTTTCGACTTGGAAGATCGCGGCATTATCGCCAGCCTCGGCCATCATCTGGAACAGGGCTATTTGCAGGCTTTTTGCGTGGAAACCCTGGATTGGGAGACCTTGTTCAACCGCGAGCTGGACGTGCCCCAACGGCGGGATCGCTGGCTGTTGCTGGAGCAGCACTGGGTAGAAGAGCTGATCCCCTATGCCAAAGCAGAAGCACAAAATGACTTTCTGGTGGTGGCAGGCTTCTCTCTGGGGGCCACCCACGCCGTCAACCTCACCTGTCGGCACCCCGGCCTGGTGCGCCGTTGTCTGGCGCTGGGAGGGCCCTACGATGTGGCTGCTCTCGGCCCCATCACCGGCTGGGATCCCCAGCAGGCGGAGCAGGAGCTGTACTTCATCAACCCCTTGGCTTACATGTCCAACATGAGCCGACAACTCTGGGATCAACTGGGCGGGCAAAATACCGAGCTAAAACTGCTCACCGCCCACCGGGATCACTGCCTCAACGACAACCTGCGCCTGGCAGAAGTCCTCCGCCGCAACGACATCCCCCATCACCTGGAGGTGTGGGAAGGGGATCACGACTGGCCCACTTGGCAAGCCCAAATCCGCGCCTTCGCGTAGGATCCCTTGCAGAGGATTGAGAGAGCTTTTGATGAGGGAGCCTGGATGATCGAAGACTACTGGGTTGGCAGCCTGCACTTCAGCGAGCCTTTTGGGGACGACACCCTGGCCCGCCTCAACGCTCTTCCCCCCGTTCAAGCCCACAACGGCCAAGCCTACAAGATCCGGGCGGAACATGTCACCATCCACGAGGTGAACCTGGATTACCGCACCAAGTACCGCCTCATCCTAGACCGCTTCAGCTACCTTTACCCCCAAGCAATTGGCCTGTTCATGGGCTTTGCCTTCAGGGGAGTATACATCATCAACAACCCCTTCAGCTTTTACTACTACTTGCGCAACAAAGATGCCGCCTACATGGTGGTCAAGGAGCTGGGGATCTCCATTCCAAAGACTTACATTCTACCTCCCAAGGAAGCTCCGGCTTTGAAAACAGAAGACTTTAAGTATCACAAGTTTTTCGATTGGCAGGGGATGGCAGAAGATCTCGGCTGGCCAATTGTCATCAAACCGGCGGAGGGACGGGAGGCCATCGGGGTCGAAATTGCCTATAACATGGAGCAGCTCCTCTACTTTTACGACCGCTCCGGATCCCAGGTGATGATGCTCCAGGAGAAGGTTAAAAGCCCCTATCCCTGGCAGATTCGCGCCCTCTGCATTGGCCGAAAGATCATCCCCATTAAATACATCTTTCGCAAGTTCGATGCCAGCGAGTACTTATTTGATCCAGAGTTTCTCACGCCAGAGATGGGCAAAAAAGTTATCGATACGTGCCGGATTATCAATCGGGCGTTGGGCTATGAAATGAACTCGGTGGAGCTGTTTATCGACGAGCAAGGGGAGCTGCAAGCCATTGACTTTAACAATCCGGTGCCCGATGGCCGCCTCAAGGCTTTGGGGGAGATTTTTTACAACGATTACCAGCAGGCCCTTTGCGATTTGGTCGTAGATATTGTGCGGGAACAGCGGCCTTTCGACTTCTTGCCCCCAGATGTCAACCGCTTTGCCCAGATCGCCCGGCAGGCCGACCTCACCCGTGAGCAGAAGTTTCAGATGGCTCTGGAATTGGCCAACCACTACTACGAGCCCAGGGATCGCGAATAAAATACGTTAACAAAGGTACCCTCTGGCGCCGGGTCGAGGAGCAGTTCTCTGTTTTCCAATCTTGTACATATTATGTGGGTTAAGCAGGCAAGCAAGCGCAGGGATCCTGTCCCGTGTTGAACTTAAAGGCGGCGGATCCTCTCTGCAAGGAGTATGGGGACAGCCAAGCTGACGCGGCTGCAGGGCGAGTTGGTCTATCTGGGCAGGCAAATGTCAACCGGCTTGAAATGGCGCTGGTGCCACGATATTCGCGAGATCCCGGCGGTTGCCTGGCACACTTTGCAGACGGAGCGCACCTCTCCTTTTTTGGAATACGAATGGCTGCACAGCTTAGAGGCTTCCGGTTGTGCCAGCCGCAACAAGGGTTGGTTGCCCTGTCACCTGTTGGTGGAGTCGGGGGGGCAATTGATCGCCGCTGCCCCCTTGTATTTGAAAAGCC
>NZ_JANSJB010000054.1:2546-15311 GCF_047462355.1 Synechococcus sp. H55.9
GGGTTGGTTGCCCTGTCACCTGTTGGTGGAGTCGGGGGGGCAATTGATCGCCGCTGCCCCCTTGTATTTGAAAAGCCACAGCCAGGGTGAGTTTATCTTCGACCAAGAATGGGCTGCGGTTGCCGGCCAACTGGGGGAACGCTACTACCCAAAGTTGATCGGCATGGCCCCCTTTACGCCGGCCACCGGCTATCGCGTTCTCGTCCACCCCGACTACTCGGCAGCAGAAGTGTGGCCGTTGATGTTGGCCATTATCGACCGCTTTTGCCAAGATAATGATATTTCGGTGTTTAGCTTACTTTATGTGGATTTGGACTGGCGGGCCCAATTAGAATCGGATGGATTGACGCCTCGAATCACCCACAACTACCAGTGGCACAACCCTGGCTACCGCTCTTACGAGGACTTTTTGAGCCAGTTCAATGCCAACCAGCGGCGCAACATTAAGCGGGAGCGGGCTGCGATGGAAAAAAGCGGCATACAACTCAAGATCTACACAGGAGAGGAGATCACGCCGCACCTGCTCTCTCTCATGTATGATTTTTACAGCAACACCTGCGCTCAATTCTGGAACTGGAGCAAATATCTCAACCGCCGCTTTTTTGAATCTCTCTATCCCAACTATCGGCAGCGGCTGGTGCTGGTGGCCGGGGAACGAAATACAGAAATTGTGGGGATGTCTTTTTGTGTTCGTAAAGAAGATCGCCTATTCGGTCGCTACTGGGGCTGTCGGGAAGAGGTGAAGTTTTTGCACTTTAACGTTTGCTATTACGAGCCGATTGCCCTGGCCATCCGCGAAGGGATCCGCAACTTTGATCCCGGCGCCGGCGGATCCCATAAGATCCGGCGGGGATTTCCGGCTACGCCTGTGTACAGCTACCACCGTTTTTATCGACCACGGCTGCAACAGGTTTTGGTGCCTTATTTGAATCGGGTTAATCCTCTCATGTTGGCCGAGCTGGAGAATGTCAATCAAAATGAGGTTCCTTTTCGAGAGGATGTTTTGCCTTCTCTGTCTGCTTTGACCCAGGAATAAGCCACTCTAGCGAAACAGCTTAATGGAACAGCCGCTCCCTTCTGGTTTTCTGGATCCCGTTAAACCCGGCGATCTCCTATCCCTGGAGATCACGGATCTGACCCCCCAAGGAGATGGCATTGCCCACACGGCGGGACTGGGACAAGGGCGGGTGGTGTTTGTCTCCCAGGCGGTGCCGGGGGATCAGGTGGTGGCCCAGATCACCGAGATCAAGCGCAACTATTTGGTCGGACGAATTCGGTCGTTAATGACTCCCTCTCCCGAACGGGTGCGACCGGCCTGCATCGTGGCTGACAAGTGCGGTGGCTGCCAATGGCAACACGTCAGCTACGCTCAGCAACTGGCCACCAAGCAGCAGATCCTCAGGGATGCGCTGGAACGGATTGGCGGCCTTACCCTGCCGGAGCCTGTCCCCATTTTGGGATCCCCGCAGCCGCTGCGCTACCGCAACAAGGTCACCTACCCCATTGCCAAAGCGGCAGGCCAGCCGTTGCGCGTGGGCTACTACCAACGGGGCAGCCACCGCCTGGTGAACCTCAACCAATGCCCCGTGCAGGATGAGCGGTTGGACGTGTTCCTGAGGGAGATCAAGCGGGATCTCCAGGAAACGGGCTGGAACGTGTATGACGAAAGCCGCCACCAGGGCCATCTCCGCCACCTGGGCTTGCGCATCGGTCGCCGTACCCGCGAGGTGCTGCTGACCTTGGTCAGTTGCAGCCGCGACCTGCCCCATCTGGAAAGCTGGGCTGAACGCTGGATGCAGCGCTACCCCGACCTGGTGGGGGTCTGTCTCAATCTCAATCCGGCCCGCACCAACGCCATCTTTGGCCCGCAAACGGAGGTGATTGCCGGTCGGGGATCCCTGCGGGAAGAATTTGCCGGTTTTTCCCTCTGGATCGACAGCACCTCTTTCTTCCAGGTCAATACCGAGCAAGCGGAGGCCTTCTTTACCTGGATAGTCGATCAACTGAACCTGCGGGGAGAGGAGACCGTCCTGGACGCCTACTGTGGCATCGGCACCCTGACCTTGCTGCTGGCGCAACGGGCCAAACGGGTGATGGGGGTGGAAGCGTTGCCGGAAGCGGTGGCCCAGGCCCGCTACAACGCTCGCTTCAACAACCTCTCTGCTGTCCAGTTTTTCGAGGGCACGGTGGAACAGGTTTTGCCAACCCTGCCCCCTGCCGACATTGTGGTGCTGGATCCGCCGCGACGTGGCTGCGACCGCCAAGTGCTCGAGATCTTAAAGCTGCGACGGCCACCGCGCCTCGTTTACATTAGCTGTCACCCGGCCACCTTGGCGCGCGACTTACAAATCTTGCTGGCCGAGGGATCCTACCACCTAACCCAATGGCGAGCTGCCGACTTCTTTCCCCAAACCGGGCATGTAGAGGGAGTCGCCTTTCTGGAGCGGGTTTAAGGGCAACCCCAAAAACCTCTCTCCGCCTATCCCCCCTCTCCCTTTGGGAGAGGGGCTGGGGGTGAGGGCTGGGAGAGGGGCTGGGGGTGAGGGAGCGGATCTGTCACCGGGGAAGGTGCTCCAGCCGGAGGCGACAAATGCTAACGTCAAAATAGTGATCTTAAAGTTTTGCAACGGATCCCCTTGCCGTTACCCTAGCTTTTTCCTCCGCGATCTCGATGCTCAGAGCTGGAATTGTCGGCCTGCCCAATGTAGGCAAATCGACTCTGTTCAACGCCCTCTGCGAAAATGCCAAAGCCGAGGCGGCCAACTTTCCCTTTTGCACCATTGAGCCGAATGTGGGGCGGGTGGCGGTGCCGGATGAGCGCCTAGAGGTGCTGGCCAAGATCAGCGGCTCTGCCGAGATCGTCCCCAGCCAAATCGAGTTTGTGGATATTGCCGGGCTGGTGGCAGGGGCCAGCAAGGGAGAGGGGCTGGGCAACCAGTTTCTCTCCCACATTCGCCAGGTGGACGCCGTGGTGCATGTGGTGCGCTGCTTCCAGGACGAAAACATCGTGCATGTGGCCGGCTCGGTGGATCCTCTGCGGGATATCGGCGTCATCAACTTGGAGCTGGCCCTGGCGGATCTGGCCCAGATCGAGCGGCGCTTGGAACGGGTGCGCAAGCAGGCCAAATCCGACAAAGCTGCCCAAGCGGAGCTGCAGGCGCTGGAGAAGCTGCAGGCCGCTCTGGACGAGGGCAAACCGGCCCGGCTGGTGCCCCTCAGCCCGGAAGAAGAGCAGTTGATCAAAGGGCTGGGGCTGCTCACCCGCAAGAAGGTGATCTACGCTGCCAACGTGGCGGAAACGGATCTGGCCGGCGGCAATGCCTGGGTGGAGCAGGTGCGCCAGTTTGCCAAGGCGGAAGGGGCGGGCGTGGTGGTGGTCTCAGCCCAGGTGGAAGCAGAGCTGGTGGAGCTGCCCCCTGAGGAGCGACAGGCCTATCTGGATTCGTTGGGAGTGAAAGAAGGCGGGCTGAAATCCCTCATCCGGGCCACCTACGAGCTGCTGGGCCTGCGCACCTACTTCACCTCCGGCCCCAAGGAAACCCGCGCCTGGACGATCCCCGTCGGAGCCACAGCCCCCCAGGCAGCCGGCGTGATCCACTCCGATTTCGAGCGGGGCTTCATCCGGGCCGAGACGGTGGCCTATGCTGATCTGGTGGCGGCGGGATCCCTGAATGCCGCTAGAGAGAAGGGCCTGGTGCGCAGCGAGGGCAAAGACTACGTGGTGCAGGAAGGGGATGTGATGCACTTCCGCTTCAATGTCTAGGCTCATGTCCAGCTCCCCCTGCCTTTCTCTCAGGCAACCGGCTTTGCTCAGCACTGAGAATCTGCCCATACCCTGTAGGCCAAAAAACCTAGCCCCCTTCCGGCAAGGGATCCCAGCACAGCTCCGGTCTGGCCTGAGGAGGAGCTTTTTCCTGAGAGAACTGTTGACGCTGTAACGAAACATCACAATAATTGGACTAGATAAACAAATGTTTTAGGGATGTATTGATGGATCTGCTGCAATATAGCCCGATGGCCTGGGTTTACATGGCGATCTTTGCCTCTATCATTTGGTGCATCTGGGGTCGTTCGGAAGACGACATCATGTTCTAGAACGGGATGAGCTTCTCTGCCGGCTCAGGCCACCCCCCGCGCCTAAGCCGGTGGGAGATCCTCCCTGAGCTTGCTCCTAAAAGCTGGAGAGGCCAAAGCGCTTTATTGGATTTCAGGCAGGTGCAGAGCTTAGGCTGTAGTATCCTGAGCTACAGAAAAATGTCTCTGCTCCAGCAGCATAAGGCGACATGCTTGTTGCACGGGATCATGGTCTACTGCTTACACGTGTTACCGGCTTAACTTCTCGGCGTCCCCTGCCCAGGGCCGAACAGGTGGCCGAGGGCTACCGCCTCTCGTGGCGCGGGGTGGCGGTGATGGGGGTGCTGAATGTAACCCCTGACAGCTTCAGCGACGGCGGCCAGTGGGGATCCGTGGAAGCAGCCGTACAGGCAGCCAGGGCCATGGCGGCGGCGGGGGCCTTGATTGTGGATATCGGCGGCGAGTCCACCCGTCCGGGGGCGGAGCCGGTATCCGTGGAGGTGGAATGCGACCGGGTCTTGCCTGTGATCCGGGCCCTGGAAGGATCCGGGATCCCCATCAGCGTCGATACGCGCCGAACGGAGGTGGCGGCGGCGGCCCTGGCCGCGGGAGCGCACATCGTTAACGATGTCACCGGGCTGCGCGATCCGCAGATGATGCAGGTGTGCGCCGAGAAGGGGGTGCCGGCGGTGATCATGCACATGCGGGGAGAGCCGCGCACCATGCAGCAGCAGACCGACTACGACGACCTGGAGGGGGAGGTTTTTGGCTTTCTGCAGGCCCAGGCGGAGCGGGCTCTGGCGGCCGGTGTGCCCAGCGTGGTTTTGGATCCCGGCTTGGGTTTTGCCAAAACCGCCGAGCAGAATGTGGCCCTGCTCAAAGCCCTGCCACGGCTGGTTGCCTGCGGTTACCCCGTGTTGGTGGGGGCCTCCCGCAAAAGTTTTGTGGGCAAGCTGGCCGGCATCGCCGTGCCCAAAGAGCGGGATAGCGCCAGCGTGGCCGTGCATCTTTTTGCCGCCAGCCAGGGTGCTGCCTTGGTGCGAGTCCACAACGTCCCTGCTCATGTCTCCGCCCTGGCTGTTTGGGAAGGTCTCCACCGTGACCCAGGCTAGGTTGGTGCTGCAGGGTCTTGTCTTTCATGCCCGCCACGGCTACCGCCCTGAGGAAGCGGTTTTGGGCGGGCGCTTTGTGGTGGATGTGGAGATGCAGCTTTCCCTGGCCCCGATCCAGGATGACCTCTCTGGCACGGTGGACTACGCCCAAGTGTATGAGGTGGTGCGGCAAGAGGTGACCGAGCGGCGCTACCGCTTGATCGAGACCTTGGCAGACCAGATTGCCGAGCGGCTGTGGCAGAGCTATCCCCAACTGGAGGCCCTGACGGTGCGGGTGCACAAGCCCCAAGCTCCCCTGCCGGGGCTGTTTGGGGATGTCTACGTAGAGATCGACCGCTGGCGATCCGTCAGCAGATGAGAAGCCTCATGAATCCCGACCTGGCCTACATTGCCCTGGGCAGCAACCTGGGGGATCCGCTGCGGCAATTGCGCTCGGCTGGGCAGAAGTTGCTCAGGTTGGGCCAGGTGGTGGCTCGCTCCAGCCTCTACCGCAGCCCTGCCCAAGGGGGGCCAGCCGGCCAGCCCGACTACCTCAACGCCGTGGTGGCGTTGGATCCCTTTCCCCCTTACCAGTCCCCTCTGGAGTTGATTGGGGCGCTGCTGGCCATCGAGCAGGAGGCGGGGCGGGTGCGGCGCATCCGCTGGGAGGCCAGAACTCTGGATTTGGATCTGCTGGCCGTGGGCAACCGGATCCTAAATAGCCCCGAGCTGACGTTGCCCCACCCTCGCATGATGGAACGTGCCTTTGTCTTAGCTCCCTTGTGTGAGATCGCCCCCAACTGGCGTCACCCTGAGACGGGCGTCGGGGTCGAAGAGGCGCTGGTCAGTTTGGATCGATCCTGGCTGGAGCGCACGACCCTCGGCTGGGAGTAGAGAAGGGTTTGGTAAGCTGGTTACGGCTTTTGGCGAAAAGGATCCCATGGACGGCCTTCAACTCTGGCAGCACTACTGCAACTGGCTTTACTACCATCCCAGCCTGGAGATTTTCGTCGATATCAGCCGCATCCGCTTGACTCCTCCTCAGGTGGAAGCGCTGCGGCCTCGCTTTGCCCAGGCTTTTGCCGAGATGCAGGCTTTGGAAGCCGGGGCCATCGCCAACCCCGACGAAGGCCGCCAGGTGGGCCACTATTGGCTGCGGGCGCCGGAGCTGGCTCCCACCCCGGAGATCCGGCAGGCCATTCAGGATTGCATTGAGCAAGTGGAAACCTTTGCCCAACAGATCCATCGTGGAGCCATCCCGGCCAGCGGCGGGGGGCGTTTCACCGAGCTCCTCTGCATCGGCATCGGCGGCTCGGCTCTGGGGCCGCAATTTGTGGCCGAGGCCCTGGCTCCTCTGCACCCTCCTCTGAATATCCACTTCATCGACAATACGGATCCCGATGGGTTTGATCGGGTGCTGGGACGGCTGGCGGGCAAGCTGGGACAAACCCTGGTGATCACCACCTCCAAATCCGGCGGCACCCCAGAGCCGCGCAATGGCTTGGTGGAGGTGAAGCTGGCCTACCAAAAGGCCGGGATCCCTTTTTCTGACCATGCGGTGGCCATCACCGGGCCCGGCAGCCAATTGGAGCAACAGGCGCGGCAAGAGGGGTGGCTGGCGGTCTTCCCCATCTTCGACTGGGTGGGGGGACGCACCTCCGAAACTTCGGCGGTGGGCCTGTTGCCGGCAGCATTGCAGGGGATCGACATCCGGGCTTTGCTGGCCGGGGCCGCCACCATGGACGCAGCCACCCGCCTGCCCCACCTGGAGCGCAATCCTGCCGCCCTGCTGGCCATGGCTTGGTACATCGTCGGTCAGGGCCAAGGGCGCAAAGATATGGTGGTTTTGCCCTACAAGGATCGCCTGCTGCTGTTTAGCCGCTACTTACAACAGTTGGTGATGGAATCCCTGGGCAAATCCCATGATCTGAACGGCAACCGCGTGGAGCAGGGCATCGCCGTTTACGGCAACAAAGGCACCACCGATCAACACGCCTACGTGCAGCAGTTGCGGGATGGTTTGAACAACTTTTTTGTTACCTTCATCGAGGTGCTCCAGGATCGAGAGCCCGGGATCCCTTCCCCCTTCGTGGAGCCGCAGGTAACCAGCGGCGACTACCTGGACGGCCTGTTGCAGGGCACCCGCCAGGCCCTCTACGAAAACGGGCGCGACTCCATTACCGTGACGCTGCCACGGGTGGATGCCCGCTCAGTGGGGGCCTTGATCGCCCTCTACGAACGAGCCGTGGGCCTCTATGCTTCTCTCATCCGGATCAACGCCTACCATCAACCGGGGGTAGAGGCAGGCAAAAAAGCCGCCCGCGCCGTCTTGGAGCTGCAACGGCGGGTGCTGGAGACGGTACAGGCGCAGCAGGGATCCCTGACTTTGCCCCAGTTGGCAGAAAAACTAGGCTGCCCGGAGCGCATCGAAACCCTGTACTGGATTGTGCGGCACCTGCACGCCAACGGTCGCGGCGTGCTGTTGGTAGGGGATCCCGCCCGTCCCTCAGAGCTGACCATCCAGCCCCGGCCCGCCTGAGCCTGCTGTTTCGCAGATCGGGTGCAGAAGCTGGAGCCGGCCAATCTGTACCCCACCTTAAACCCTTCCCGGCCAGCCGGCCCATCTGCTTAGAATCGAGCAAGAGCCCGCTCCAGGAGGAGACCATGGATCAATCCACCGCCGTCCTGCCTTTGCAAACCCCGAAAGATGTCTCCATCGAGGATATTGAGCAGGAGCTGAACAAAATCTGGTCTTCTAAGGGAGAGAGCGTTGCCGCCCGCGCCGCCACCTTTACCCTAGTGGTCTATGAATCTCTGGACGACGCGCTGTTGCTGCCCTCCCCCACCGTCGAGGCCATTGCCACCCAGAACCCCTGTCGCGTCATCGACCTGCGAGCCAAACGGGCGGGATCCGCAGACGACACCATCGAGGCCCAGGTGGCCGCCTATTGTCCGGTAACTCGCGAGCAGCGCAGCTCGTTGGTCTGTTGCGAATACATCACCCTGAAGGCGCCGGAATCGGCCTTTGTGCGGGCCTGCAGCACCATCGCTTCCCTGCTGATCCCCAACTTGCCCACCTTTTTGTGGTGGCAAGGGGATCTGGACTTGAACAGCCTGCTGTTTCAAAAATTGGTGGCCCTCAGCAACCGGGTCATCGTCGATTCGCGCGGCTTTGTCAATCCAGAAGAAGATCTGCAGGAGATCCACCTCTTGGTCGGCGAGGGGCGCCACTGCGGGGATCTTAACTGGCGGCGGCTGCTGCCCTGGCAGGAACTCACCGCCCAAGCCTTTGACCCTCCCGACCGGCGGGAGTCCCTATACCTTGTGGATCGCGTGACCCTCGACTACAAAGCCGGCAATCCCTGCCAGGCGTTCCTTTTTTTGGGCTGGCTGGCTGGTCGCCTGGGGTGGACGCCCACAGAGCGGGTTCAGGCTCAAGAACACGATTACAAGATCGACCGCCTCTGCTTTCAAACCCAAACGGGCGGCCAGGTGATGGCGGAATTGGCCGCTGTGCCCTTGGCCTCGGAAATCAGCCAGCCGGGGGATCTCATCGGGCTGCGCCTCACCGCCAGCAATCAAGAAGCCAATGCCTGTACCGTGCTGTGTTCGGAAACCACAGGGTGTATGCGCATGGAAGCCATGGGGGGCGCTCAGAGATGTGTGATTCGCCAGGTGGCTCCCCTGGAGCAGGATTCCCTCGATACCCTGTTGGCCGCTGAGTTGCAGCGGCCCGGCCCCGACTACCTCTACGAAGAAACGCTGGGGGTGGTGGATCAGATGCTGAAGCTGGGCAAAAGCTGAGATCTGCTTCTGGTTCAAGGCAACTCCACCGATGTGGGCTTAGAAGCATGGGGCAGTCCCCACCCCAACTTCTCTCGCATGACGCGGAAAAACTCCGGTCGGCGTAGGCGCATCAGATCCGTCCAGTAAGGGGCACGCACCACCCGAATTTGGTCTTCCGGCAGGATGTAGCAGCCGGCATTCCCATCTACCACCAAAACCAGCGGCTGAGGAGTAACGGGGCTGATCCACACCTCCTCCGAATCGGGGAAGACCAAGGCCCGCGAGGCCATGGAATGGGGGCAAATCGGGATCAACTGCAAAACCGGCACCCCCGGCGTGATCACCGGCCCGCCCGCCGAGAGGGCATAGGCCGTCGAGCCGGTGGGGGTAGCCAAAATCACTCCGTCGGCAGCTACATCCAGGGGAGAGTGATCCCCAATGGTGATCTCGAAATGGCACATGCTGGTCAAAGGCTCCCGGTGCAGCACCATCTCGTTTAAGCTCAAGACCTCCCAGCGCAATTCCTGCCCTCGGTAGGCTTGCACCAGCAACATGCTGCGGCGATCCAGGGTGTACTCCCCGGCGATGGCGGCGCTGGCAGCCTCTTCTAGGTGAGAAAGGTAAGTCTCCGTCAAAAAGCCCAGGTGGCCTGTGTTCACCGCCAACAGGGGGATCCCTTTGGGGGCCAGTTGCCGCGCTGCTGCCAAGACGGTGCCATCTCCCCCCAGCACCACCGCAAATTTCATGGTCTCGTCAAATCCAGCCGGGGCCAGGCTATCCACTTTGGTCAGGCAGATGGGGCTATCGGGCTTGGCGTAGCCGAGGATGCCGCCCCAGTTGGGGGCCACACAGACTTCCCAGCCTTGTTCCTGAAACCAGCGGGAGAGGGCCTCGCTGCTGCGTTTGGCGGCGGGCTTGGCATCGTTGTAGAGGATCCCGGCTTTGGGCTTGGTCATGGGCGGTGGCAAGGCAGAGGTGCCAAAACTCTATCAGTTCTGTAGGCTCTTCTGCCGGCCAGATCGCCGACAAAGCGCTGCTCTATATTACAGGTAGGGAATTAGGGTTGAGGGGGGGTATGCAGGCGGTGATCTTGGCGGGCGGGAAAGGCACTCGCTTACGGCCTTTTACCTTTGTGCAACCCAAGCCTTTGCTGCCCCTTTTGGAGGTGCCTTTCTTGGAATGGCTGCTGGGGCGCTGCCGACGAGCCGGCCTGACGGACATTTTGCTCAGCGTGGGGTATTTGGGCCAACAAATTGAGGCTGCTTTGGGAGATGGCGCTGCTTGGGGGGTGAAGCTTCGCTACCTTGCCGAAGAGACGCCTTTGGATACAGCAGGAGCCCTGGTGCTGGCCCAGCCCTATTTCAGCGGGGATCCCTTGGTGGTCTTCAATGCCGATATCCTCACGGATCTGGATTTGCAGGCGCTCATGCAATGCCACCTGCAGAGCCAGGCCGTTGCCACCCTCACCCTCACCCGCGTGGAGGACATCACCGCCTATGGCCTGGTGGAAGTGGGGGAAGGGGGCCAGATCCAGTCTTTTCGGGAAAAGCCCACCCCTGCCGAAGCCCTCACCCTCACCACCAACACGATCAACGCCGGCACCTATGTCCTCGATCCGGCCATTTTCAAAGACTACCCCAGCGGGGATCCCCTCAGCTTCGAGCGGCGCGTCTTTCCTGATTTGCTCCGGCGAGGGCAACGAATGCAAGCCTACCTTCATGCAGGCTACTGGCGGGATCTGGGCACGCCGGCCAGCTACTACCACGGCCAACTGGACATTCTCTTGGGCCGGATGACGGATTTTCCCCTGAAGGATGTGGAAGAACAAGCGCCGGGGATATGGGTGCACAAAACGGCTGAGATCCATCCCAACGCCCAACTGCACGCCCCCTGCTACATCGGCGCCCACACCTGTCTGGGATCCCAAGCTCAAGTCCCCGCCGGCACCATCCTCGGCAGCCACAGTTGGGTGAATGGATCCCTGCAGCCGGGAGCCTATGGGTCAAGGGTCTTGGTAGTGTAGGTTAAGTGCCAGTTAAGTCCACAACCATCCACAAAAAAGCCATCCAAAGATGGAGCTACCGCAAACCGGGGAACGCTGGGATCCCTACCTGGCTTCTGTAGCCGCTCGCTTCAACCGAGAGCTGGAAATGCAACTGGGTCGGCCAGGCTGGCAACTTCCCCCAGATCTGGAGCAACTGCCCTTTTGGCAAGCCCAGCAGCGAGATCATCTGCAAGAGCGCCTCGGGATCCCCTTTTGGCAGTTGCGTGCCCCCAAAAAACGGGAAGCCTGCCTGGATTTGGGCTGTGGGGTGAGCTTCCTGACTTATCCCTGGAACGATTGGCAAGCCCACTTTTACGGCCATGAGCTGAGTGGCGAGATCGTACGCTTTATTCGCTCGCGGGCACCTCAGCTCAACTCCAAGCTATTCAAGTCGATGCAACAGGGATCCGCCCACCATCTGGAAAACTACGAGCCGGAGCAGTTTGATCTGGCCATCGCCACCGGATTTTTGTACTACTACCCGATTGAGTACTTCGACGCGGTTTGGGCAGAGTTGCTGCGGGTGTTGCGACCGGCTGCGCCGGTGATCATCGAAGTGGTCAATCCTGACTCGGTGTGGGCAGAACAATGGGGTCTCATCGAGCTATTCAAAGGCACCGAACCGATTTTCACTCCCCTAACAGAGTGGGAGCGACGCATCGCAGACTTAGGGGGCAAAATTCAGAAACAGGCCGGTGGCGAACTGTTTACCACCTATTGGATTCAGCGCAAACCTTGACATGCTCATGAGCGGGAAAGTAGCCGAGCATTTGCAAGATATTGAGATAACTTTTATAGTCGTTTCAAATATCAATTATCAATGAAACAGTTTGCGGCGTCGTTATTGCTCTGCAACGCTGTCACGAACGCGCCAGCGGCGCGGAGCGCTATCCTGAATCTGGCCCAGCCCCCCGGTTTACTATTCCCTCAGGAGAAGGGTGGGGAGTGGACAAAAAACCTGGCCCCAGACACAGCCAAAGCATCCTATACTGTTGCGGCTGTCCCAACAACGAGGAACCTGCCGCTTATGTCTGAGCTTCTCCCCTTGCCTTCGCTCCACAACCAGGTGGCGGTGGTCACCGGAGCCAGCCGGGGCATTGGCCGGGCCGTTGCCCTGCACTTGGGGGCGATTGGCGCCAAGGTGGTCGTCAACTACGCCCGCTCCGCCGCCGAGGCCGAGTCGCTGGTGCAGGAGATCGCCGCCCTGGGGGGAGAAGGGATGGCCGTGGCCGCCGATGTCTCCCAGCCGGCAGAAGTGGAGCAGCTCTTCGAGCAGGTGATGGAGCGCTGGGGGCGGGTGGACGTGCTGGTGAACAACGCCGGCATGGCCCGCGACACCCTGCTGCTGCGCATGAAGCCGGAAGATTGGCAGGCGGTGCTGGATCTCAACCTCACGGGGGTCTTTCTCTGCCTGAAGGCAGCCGCCAAGATCATGGTCAAGCAGCGGCAGGGGCGGATCATCAACATCACCTCGGTGGTGGGCCTGGTGGGCAACGCCGGCCAGGCCAACTACAGCGCCGCCAAAGCAGGGGTGATTGGTCTGACCAAGACAGCAGCCCGCGAGCTGGCCAGCCGCAACATCACCGTCAACGCCGTTGCCCCCGGCTTTATCACCACCCAGATGACCGAGAAGTTGGATCCCGGCCCTATCCTGGCGCAGATCCCCCTGGGGCGACTGGGATCCCCAGCGGAAGTGGCGGGGCTGGTGCGCTTTTTGGCGGCCGACCCGGCGGCAGCCTACATCACCGGGCAGGTTTTCGCCATCGACGG
>NZ_JANSJB010000054.1:15411-18187 GCF_047462355.1 Synechococcus sp. H55.9
CCGTGCTCTCCAGCGCCACCTGCGGGATCCCTTGGTCGAGAAGCACTCGCCAGCGGGGCGCATCCAGAGCCGCTTGGGGGTTCAGGCCGTAATCCACCAGATTCACCACCACCTGCACATGGCCTTGGGGCTGCATCGTCCCTCCCATGACACCGAAAGGGCCGAGGGGGATCCCATCTTTGGAAAGAAAGGCGGGGATAATCGTGTGGTAGGGGCGCTTGCGCGGGCCCACCTGGTTGGGATGACCGGGTTCCAAGGTAAATCCGGTGCCGCGATTGTGGAGGGCAATCCCTGTCCCTGGAACCAGCAGGCCGCTGCCGAAGCCGTCGAAGTTGGATTGGATCAAAGACACCATCAGGTCGCCATCAGCTGTGGCCAAGTAAACCGTTCCCCCCTGAGGTAGCCCTGGCTGAGCCAAGGGGATTGCCCTAGAACCGATCAACAGCCGCCGTTGCTGGGCATAACGTTTATCCAGCATTTGGGCGGGACTCACCCGCAGATAGTCGGGATCCGCTACCTGTCGGCTCACATCGGCAAAAGCCAGCTTCATCGCCTCAATCTGCAGGTGATAGCGCTCGCCGGCCTCGTAGGGGATCCGACCCAGCTCAAAACCCTCCAAAAGGTTGAGGGCCATCAGGGCGGCAATGCCCTGGCCATTGGGGGGGATCTCCCAGACGGTGTAGCCGCGGTAATCGGTATGGATGGGTTCTACCCAGTCGGCCCGATGTTCTGCCAAGTCGGCGCGGGACAGGAGACCGCCGGTGGCATCCGAAAAAGCCAGCAGCTTCTCCGCCAGCTCCCCCCGGTAAAAACTCTCGCCGCCACTATGGGCAATCTCCGCCAGGGTTTGTGCATGCAGAGGGCTGCTCCAGCGCTCCCCCGCCCGTGGAGCACGCCCCTGGGGGAAAAAAACGGCTTTGAAGGCCTCGTGGCGGGGATCTGGCAGCGGCAAATAGGTGGCCTCCGCCGCCTGCCACAGTTGGGCAATCCGGGGAGAAACCGGAAACCCCTCGCAGGCCAAGCGAAGGGCGGGCCCAAACAGGCGCTCGAAGGGCAGCCGTCCCCAGCGCCGGTGCAAGGCTTGCCAAGCCGAAACAGCCCCCGGCACCGTTACTGCCAACCAATCGTAAGCGGGAATCTGGCCGACACAGCGCTCCGGCGTCAGGGCAGCTGGGCTGCGACCGGAAGCATTCAAGCCGTACAGCCGGCCCTTCTCCCCTCCCTCCCACACCAGCGCAAAAGCATCGCCACCAATGCCATTGGAAGTCGGCTCCACCACCGTCAAAGCCACCGCCATCGCCACGGCTGCATCCACGGCATTGCCGCCGGCCCAGAACATCTCCATACCCGCCATTGCTGCCAGCGGTTGGCTGGTGGCCACGGCTCCCCGTTTGCCCATCACCACCCGTCGCCGCGAGGCAAATGGATAGCGATCCAGGGCCTGCCGTAAAAAAACCGGTGCTGGAGAGAGAGGCTCCTGCATGGGTCTGTGCTCCCTATACAGGCAAGCTCAGAAGTGCTGCCAACTCGGCAAAGCTGTTCACCACCGCATCGGCCCCCGCCCGGCGCAGTTCCTCGGCAGTGAAAGCAGTGGTGAGGCCAACTGCCAAGCAGCCGGCCCCCTTGGCGGCGCGGATCCCGTGGGTGGAGTCTTCGACCACCAAACACCGGCTGGGATCCAAGCCCACCTTGGCAGCCGTTTTCAAATAGGGCTCGGGGTCGGGCTTGGCCCGCCGGATATCTTCGGCAGTAACCACGGCGTCGAACCAGCGGTGCAGGTTAAAGCGCTGGAAAATCTGCTCTTGATCCCGACGGGTGGCCGAGGTGGTGAGGGCGAGGGCCGAGAAGCGGCGGCGGCTAGCCGCCAAAAACTCCAGCACCCCTGGCACCAGCGGCACCTCTCCCAGTAGTTCTCCAAAAGCCTTGGCCTTTTCCTCGATCAAACGCTGCACCAGCAGGGATCGTTCCGCAGGCGGGGTGTCCGTCAGGTGTTCTACGAGATACTCGAACATGTCCTGGTCGGTGCGCCCCTTAAACTGCAGGGAGATGGGAGCCAGATCCAGAGAGATCTGACAGCGCTGCAGGGCGATGACTCCGGCGCGGGCGTGGATCGGCTCCGAATCCACGATCACCCCGTCCATATCCAAAAGCAGGCCAGCAGTTGCGTCAGCGGCGCAGTTCCCGTGCGTGCCAGCGTTGCCCAGCAATAGAACTTTGGGTTGCATAAGCAGTCCAATGGCATGAGTCCCCTGCCTCCGTAGGCTGGAGAGATGAAGCAAGGGATGCTCCAGTTGCAGCCATCACTTCACCGCCTGAAACTGTCTCACATCCTCACCGTAGTCTGCAAACTCAGCATCACCCCACACAGGAGCCAAGAGAAATTCCCGCCGCACCTTGGAAGCGGAGGAACGCCTGAGGCGACCTGGAACAGCCAAGCGCAGCCGCGGAAGCAGGAGCAAGAATCTCTTGTTTGGGTGGGGGCGTGTCAAGTTGACAAGCTCGTCCCTCCTTCTCTAGGATTAGGATCGCTGCATTTATGAGCGCCCCCATCGTCTAGAGGCCTAGGACACATCCCTTTCACGGATGCGACAGGGGTTCGAATCCCCTTGGGGGTATGGCGCAATGGCCGGCGGAGAAAATGAACCCTACAACAACTCCAGGCAGCCCAGGAGCCGAGGGAAGTTCTCGGCCTCCTGTTGCAACTTGAGCTGAGGCCAGACCCGGTTGTCCAATCGCTTGGGACTTGGGGGCGAGAGACTTACGGCTTGTTTTTCAG
>NZ_JANSJB010000055.1:0-3384 GCF_047462355.1 Synechococcus sp. H55.9
TTCTTGAAGCCTTCCCCAGAGCAGATCGACCGCTTCGCCCGCGCTCTTCTGGCGGTGCAGCCCCTTCTGGCGGCCACCCAAATCGCCTGCAGCAGGCCAACGGCAGCGAGGAACGTCGGCAAATTGAACAACAGTTTGAAACCGCAGCCGCCAAGGTCATCGCCGCCCATCAACTGACCCCAGAGGACTATCACCGCATCTCTGCCAGCGCCCAGTCGGATCCGGGTGTAGCAGCCGCAGTCACCGCAGCCGTGCGCCGCTGGATGTCGCTCTAGCCCGACAAGACCCTGGCCTGCAGGCGGGAGGAGAAAACTTCGTAAATAACCGTCAAAGGTTGGCCTCGGTGCAGCAAAAGATAATGCCTAGCCCAGAAAGGGCCAGGACACTGCAGCAGCCGGGCAATCGGGTCTGTCTCACCATAGTAAAGGCCGCGCAGATCGCGAAAGGTCTCCAGTTTTTCTTGGATTAGATTTTGGCCAATGGGCAAATCGGGATGGGGCAAGTATCGAGCCAGATGGTCGGAGTTCCACCAAGAGGTGGCATAGAGCAAGGGCTGCTGAGAGGTTGCTCCACACAGCCAAACCCGCCGCCGCACCAAGGGGGATCCCAGCCGTGCCAAATCCTTGGCCAGCCGTTGCATGGACTGGGGGGCGGCCCTCTGCTCCGCCGGCAAATCGACCCGGCCCGTGTCGAGCAGATGGGCCTGAATCGGCTCTTGGGTCAAGGCAGCTAGGTTGCGGGTGGTCAAGCCATCCCCCAAGAGCAGCAGGCGCAACACGGGATCCACCTGCACCAACTCAGGCTGTAGCGGGTCTGCCTCCCCCTGCCAATGCAGTTGCAGAGGCCACCAATCGCCTTGGCCAGAGGAGACGTTAGAACAGAGAGCAGCGCTCCAAGGGGATCCTGCGGCGTCGGCCTGGTAGGTCAGTGGAGAAGGGGAAAGTTCCAAGGCGGAGGTTCGGTTGTTAAGTTCTGTATCGCTCCTTAGTCTAACCCACCCCCTGCTGCAGCTCTAGGGGCTTGCCTAGCTGGTGCCCGGCTGGATCAGCAGCCGTACCACCCAGGGGACGACCACGATGACGCTGATCAGGCGGGCCAGATGCATGACCACCACTGTGCTGGTTTGGGCTCCCATGTCCAGGGCAATCAAGCTCATATCGGAAATGCCCCCTGGCGCCGTGCCCAAGATGGCCGTGAGGCGCTCGATGCCCAACCAACGGGAGATCAAATACCCCGACAAAACTCCCGTGCCCACCGCAATCACCGTACAGAGCAGGGCCGGTCGCCACAGATCCTTCAGGGCAAAGAAGGTCTCAGCAGTGAGCTTGCTGCCCAAAAGGATGCCCAGCACCACCTGCATGACAAAGCGGATCCCGGCTGGGGGAGTGGGGATCGGGATCGCCCCCCAAACATTGACCAAACCCACTGCTACCATCGAGCCCACCAAGGCTCCTGCCGGCAGCCTCAGCTTGACTGCGATCAGGGCACCTGCCAACCCGATCAACACCGTCCAGAGATAGTTCATCATTGCGGCCTGGCCTCGAGGCAAGGGGATCTCTGCAAAGCAGGGCTTGGCCCACCTTTTCCACGACATTCGGCGCAAATGCCGTAGAAGTCCAGCACATGGTACTCGATCACAAATTGGTAGCGGCTGGCAAGCTGCTCCTCCAGATCTTCCACCGGGCAATCCGGCAGAGGCACCACCCGCCGACATTCGGTGCAGATCAGGTGATGGCGGTTGTGGCCGTTGCTGGGCAGAACCTGATAGTAGGTTTGCTGATCCCCCAAGTTGACCGCCTGCAGCTTGCCCTCATTGCGCAGAGCATCCAAAACTCGGTAAACCGTGGCCAGACCCACCGTGTGGTTGGCATTGCGTAACTCCAAAAAGATCTCTTGCGCCGAAAGGGGCTGTGAGCGCTGCTCTAGCAGCTCCAGAATTAATTTCTGGTTGCGGGTCTGGCGGGAAGAAGACATGAGCCTTTGTCTGGGTCATTCTTTGGGGTCAGCGCTCAGAGTCTGCCTCGGCTTTCATGCGCTCTAGGGTCTGGTGCATCTGGTCGAACATTTGGGTTAGGGAGAGCCCAAATCCCCCAAGCTGGGTTTGCAGTTGTTTGATGGTCATCTGAGCCATAAAGTCGTCGGAGAGCTCCAGCCGCTTCATGAAAATGCGCTGGCGCTCCAGCAATTCTTCCATTCGCTCAATGAAGATTTTTTTGCCTTCCCGGTCGAATTGGCCGTAGCGCTCGCCAAGTCGCATCAGGTTTTGGAAGTCCTGAAACAGTTGCTTGGCTTCTTCTTGGACGATCTCCGAGTCGAAAAAACTCATGGCCTTCGGTTTGCTCTGCATAAACTGTATTGGATATACCCATCCTATCCGATCGGGTTGGGGGGCGCAGTCCCTGCCGTTTTCCGGCCAGTACGGGATCCCGCCCTTCGCTTGGGTGGAGAATGGAGTTTGGGCCTGTCTGCCCCGCTCTCTGCTATGTTCCCCTTTCCTGGTGTGAAGGCTTACACGCAGCCGGCTTTGGCCCGGCAGTGGTGCCAACGGGTGCAGGGATCCCGACCGCTGTTTTTGGCCTGCCTGGGGTTTACGGAAACAGCTCTTGTGCCGGGCATCTCCGCTGCCGGCGCCACGCCCTCCTTGCGGCGCTACACAGCCCTTGCCGATGGAGAGGTGCTGCTGGGGGGCTATTCTCACCGCTTGCCCACCTCTCCCGATGGCTATCCTTCACCGGTGGTGATCAGCCGCGCCGTCCTGAGGGAGTTGGGGATCCCCTGTCGCGTGTTCGACTGTGGTTTACCGGAGCCGCTGCCAGGGGCAGAAACGGTAAGCGCCAGGGGGATGGCCCGCTGCTTGAGCACGGGGCAGGCTTTATCTCTGGAACAGGTGGGATCCCTGTGGCAGGAGGGGTACGAGCGGGGATCCCGGCTGGAGTCGAGCTACTGCGTCATCGGCGAATGTGTGGCAGGGGGCACCACCACGGCACTGGCGGTGTTGCTGGGGCTGGGCTGGCAAGCAGAGGGCATGGTCAACAGCAGCCACCCGGTCTGTAACCACGCCCAAAAGCTGGCCTTGGCGCGGCAAGGTCTGGCCCATCTCTCGCCCAACGCTACAGCGCCGGAGGTGGTGGCCGCTGTGGGGGATCCGATGCAGCCCTTTGTGGCCGGACTGGCGATGGCGGCAGCCCAGCGGGGGCCGGTGCTGCTGGCGGGCGGCACCCAGATGCTGGCGGTGCTGGCCCTGATGCGGCGCTGGGGGGAAGAGCAAGGGATCCCTTGGCCCCCGGAGAACGTAGTGGCAGGCACCACCCGCTGGGTGGCCGAGGATCCCTCCGGCAATACGGTGGCCTTAGCCGAGTTGCTGGGGACTGCCCCCCTTTTGGC
>NZ_JANSJB010000055.1:3484-4975 GCF_047462355.1 Synechococcus sp. H55.9
GTGCTTCAGGCCGGCTCCAGGGGGGCCATCGTCAGGCCCTCCCGCAGCAACTGTTGATGGTAGAGCTCCGCTTGCTCTTGCGGGCCGACCCAGACGACCGCTTGCCCTTCGGCATCCACCTGCACGGTTAGTTGTCGCGCCAAGGGCAGGGTCATGCCGGGGATGTACTTGAGCAGGCATTCGGTAACGTGCTGAAAGGTGTTGAAATCGTCATCCAAGACGATCACCTTGAAGTGGGGGTAGGGCTGACGAACCCGGGTTCTCGATGGAGACGACTGCTGAGCAGGTCGAGTGGGAGCTTCCGTGGTCATAGCAGCAGAACTCAAGACAACATCCCGTAACTTTAATGCCTCAGATTTGATTCAACTTTCTCAACAGCCAAAAATAGGCCGCTGTTGATTCTGAGTCTATTCTAGTTCCTAGTCTAGTGAACTCTGGTGAACGCATTGGCGTCTGCCGGCAGCCCCTATTTGCCTTCGGATCCCCTGCCGGTGCAAGAGATGGGAAAGAGGTGCGGATTCCCGACCCGCTCTCACAACATCAGCTCTTCCCGCAGGGAGCGGCGGGGCTTTTTGCCGCCGAAGTGGTGCTCAAAATAGAGGGCGGTGGCCTGCGACAGGATCCCGGCTTGGGCAAGGGCCTGGCACAGGGATCCCGCCGGCGGCAGGTGCTTCTGAATCTGTTCGATTTGGACGGCGCTGACCAGCCCCGAAGCCTTAAGGTAGTCGGCTACATGTCGTCCACCTGCTAGGTACACAGAGTAGCCGTCTTCGCTGAAAAACTTGACCGTCTCTGGCTTGAGGCCGCTGTGGTGGGTCAGCACATCCGTGAAGGTGCCGCCCTCTGTTTCCCAGCCATGGATGATGGCTTCGATGCCAGCATTGTCGAGGAGGCCGGCTGCCCGCAATTGGGTCAAGATCCGCTGCACCCAAGGGGTGGCCCGCTGCAGCGCTTCCAAGTCCTCTTCTCCCAAATACCCTTGGGGCGGTAATTCCCCTTCTGCTGCTCTTGCGGCTACAGTCGGCGTTGAGATGGCCTGCGGCGGGACTTGTTGCTGGGCCGTAGGCGCGGTGGCAGGGGGAGGGGCTGGCTGTGTCTGAACTGCTTGCAGTTGGGCTTGGAGCTGACGCACCTGCTCTTGGGCCTGTTGGAGCTGGGCTTGGGTTTCTTGGAGTCGAGCTTGAGTTTCCTGCAGTTGCATCTGCAGCCGGTGGATGGTCTCGGCGGCTTCTTGGCGAGCGTGGGCCAGGTCGGCGATGAGGCGAGTTTTCGTCGATTGAGCCAGTTGGAGTTGGTGCTGGTGCTCCTGCAACGATTGGCTCAGGGTGGCCAGTTGGGCTTCCTTCTGCTCCAGCGTCTGGCGCAGGTGGGCTTCCGTTTGCTGGTGCTGCTGCAGCCGGGATCCCAGCTCTTGCAGCTTGGGTTTGGCCTGGGATTGCCATTCTGTCAGCTCGTGGCAGCGGCGACGTAAGGTCTCCAGCTCGGCTTGGG
>NZ_JANSJB010000055.1:5075-12352 GCF_047462355.1 Synechococcus sp. H55.9
CAATCTGCTGCCGCAACTGCTCGGCTGTAGCTTGCTGGTGCTGTCGCTCCTGCTCCAGTTGCGCCTTTAGGGCGGCAACCTGCTCTTGGTAGCGCTCCAGTTGGGCTTTGTATTGCGCGGTAGCTTTGTGAACCTGCTGCGCTGCCTGCAGCGGCGAAGCGTAGAGGGGAGGCTGATCCGGAATGGTGGACCACTGCTCCACCATCACTTCCCAACTGTTGGCAGCTCCTCGCCGTCGCCGTAGCTGCTGCTGCTTGTCGAGGGCCCACTCCAACCAGTGGGGTTGCACCCAGCCCTGCTGCACCAGGATCTCCCCCAACTTGCGCTCGGGGTGGTGCTTTTGCTGAAGCAGAGCTTGATACACGTGCTCCAGCTCCAGGTAGCCGTGCAGCACCAGGATCTCGCCGATGCGCACCAACTCGACCGGGATCAAAGGATAGAGATCTTGCGGGGCAACCCAGCCGTGCTGCATACACAGCTCCCCCAACATCAGGGGGCTGTCCGCCTTTTCCCACATGGCCTGAGCCAACTGGGCGGGGGTGAGCAACCCCGCTTTGTTGAGGGCTTCCCCCAAGCGGATCTCGAACTTCTCCCGCTCAATAGCGGCTGGGCTGGAGCTGGTCAACGGATTCATGGGGCCTCTCGGACATGAGGAGTAAGCTTAACTACAGCTATCATGTCGGAAAATTCTTAGAAAGGCGAGGGAGCGCAACTGTGATGCATTTTGTCAAGCCGGGGATCCACGGATGTTGCAGGAATGTCCATCTTTAAGCTGCAAGAGGCCGTTGTTCCCGGCTCTGAGCAAACTGCTGAAGCCGGCGCAGCATCAGCAATTGTCCCAAGCCCAAGGGCAAGAGAGAAACGGCTTCTACCCGCAACTGCACCCAGCCGTTCCCCCACCGCCAATCACAGTAGCCATCGGCTCCGCCCCACATCAGCAGGCGCAGCCGTTCCGGCAGCAGGGTTTCCACTTGGTGCAGGATCGAGAGGGGGCCCCATTGGACGGCAAAGGTGCTGCCCGGCTCCAGCCTGGCGGGCAGGGATCCCTGCAATTGCTGTGGCCAGATCCACTGCTGCAACAACTCCACCTCGGTCAAGCAGCGCTGTATCGTCGATGCACTGGCCTCGACTTCGATGCGGATGGTGGAAGATTGGAATGTCCCGAGCATCCTTGTCCCGCGTAGGTGACCCCAAAACCAAAGCGGCAAGGGGGTGACCCCTGTCAACTCTATTCTGGCCGATTGCTCCCGATTTGCCTTTGAAAACGGCTCGTCCCCATGTGGTGGCCATCTTGGCCCAAAGTCTGGATGGCAAGCTGGCAGCTCACCGCGGGCAAAGGCCCCACTTCGCCAGCGCCGAAGACTATCGGCACCTGGAAAACCAAGCTGCCCGGCAACAGGCTTTGATTATGGGGGCGGCCACGCTGCGGGCCTACGGCACCAGCCTTCGCCTCCGGGATCCCGAGCTCATCCAACGCCGACTCCAGCAGGGCCTCTCCCCTCAGCCTCTGACGATCATCTGCTCCGGCAGCGGGGATATTCCTGAGGATTTGCCGTTTTTTCGGCAGCCCCTCACCCGTTGGCTGTGGACCACTCCCCAGGGATCCCGGATTTGGGAGAACCGCACCGGCTTTGCAGATATCTGGGTGGCTGCCGATTGGGATCTACTGGCACGGCTGGCCCGCCTGCGCAGTTTGGGCATTGAACGGGTGGGGTTGCTGGGCGGGGGGCGGCTTTTGGGGGCGTTTTTGCAGGCAGGGAGCTTGGATGAGCTGTGGGTAACCCTGGCGCCGGTGTTGCTGAGTGGGTATGCCGATGCCCCGGCTAGCATCGAGGGCTGGCAACTGCAGGGATCCCCGCCCCAGCTGGAGCTGCTGGAGTGCCACCGTGGCTCTAAGGAGCTGTTTTTGCGCTACCGGGTCGAGTGGCCCTGAGGGGGCTCGCGAGAAAAAATTTTTGGACAAATTTAGATTTCTCAGAAATCCACAGGTTTTCCCCAGACTTTCCACAGGCGGGCGGGCTGTTTTCCACAGACTCCTTGCCACAGGAAACGGCAGCGAGGGTTTCTGTGGAAAAGTCCAAACTGGAAAGTTCAAGCGGATACACCTTTAGAAATGTAACGGGATCGCGCCGTTTTTGCCGATGGCATCAAAACCAGCGGCGGACTCTAACAAACTTGGAGCCGCTGCCCAGGATTGACAGCCCCCATGGGGCAGAGGGCAGAATAGCCGCACCTGAGGTGAGGGGGAGATTTTCCTGGCAGCTCTCCTCAGAGGCAAAGAACCCTTTGCCCAAGAACTCTATCCCTTCTCCTGCCTGAGACAAGGCCAAGGGGCAGCCTGGTATCCTCTGGCCGCTGCCGGACGGGCTAGGGGCAAACTTCTACAGACTGTCTTGCTTTTGACGGGGCTGATGCGGCCCCCGGCATACCCAAGTTAGAGAGCTGGGTTGGTTTGTTTGCGATTCCCTTCTAGGCAGGCCCGGTTTTGGCCGGATCCCTAGGTTTTCTTGGTTTCACTGTTAACCCCGAGTAGGTGGTTGGGCTATGGATTCTCCCACCGTCAGCATTTTGAGCGAAATTCCCGAGGAGCTACACGACACTCTCAAAAACTACCTCTCTCGTCACCCCGACTGGGATCAAGATCGGGTGGTGACGGCGGCACTCTCGCTATTCCTGCTCCAGAGCGGAGACACAGATCGGCGCGCCGCCCGTATTTACTTAGACAGCCTGTTTCGCCGCAACTGAGCCCTCGGAAGGCAAGCCCCGAGGATGGCCCGATGCATGGGCGGGGGGTTAGGAACACTCTGTCAAGAACGTCCTACTAACCTGAACTGTTAACCTGAGTAGGAAGATGTCCCGCTGTTGCCGCATGCCGGCGGGAAGGGTAAAAAGGGATCCACCAAGGGAAAAACCGTGCCACAGGGCTTCGGGCGAGGAAAAAGCGACCGGCAGACGGCTGGGCCAAAGGGCCTAGGACGAGGCTCCGCTCTACCCCCCTGCCCTTCCCCGGAGGCGACCCTGGCGCTGGCCGAGCGCCACCGACAAGCAGGGGATCTGGAGACGGCACTGCACCTCTGCCGGCAGCTTACCCGGGCCCATCCCCACCTGTTCGCCGCCCAGGCGTTGCTGGGATCCCTCTATCTGCAGATGGGGGATCCCTGCCAAGCCCTGACCCCCCTGCAATTGGCTTTGCATCTGAGAAGGGATTGGGTGCCAGCCTGGCAGGAGCTGGGCGATGCCTGGATGCAGCTCGGCAACCCAGAGGAAGCGGCGCGCGCCTATGAACAGGGCCTGGCTTTTGCTCCTGCCGATGGGCAACTGCTCTTGCGGTTGGGCAGTTGTTGGCTGGCTTTGGGGAAACGGGAGCAGGCGATTGCGGTGCTGCGCCAGGCCGCAGCAGCCCAGCCTCCCCAAGTTTATGCTTTGGCGGCTTTGGGGAACGCCCTCCTGTTCGACAACCAGCTTGGGGAAGCGGAAGCCTGGTTTCGCCGCGCTCTCGCCCTGGCGCCGCAGGAGGGGCGGATTCTCGTCAACCTCGGCCACTGCCTGCACCTACAAGACCGCCTAGAGGAGGCCGCCGACTGTCTGCGACAGGCCATCCCGCTGCTGCCGGAGGAGGCGCAGCCCCACAACAACCTGGGCACCGTCCTGCAAGAGCAAAACCAACTCGAGGCCGCTATTGAGGCTTATCGACGCGGCCTGCAGTTGGCCCCCGACTGGCCGGAGATCCATTACAACCTGGGCACGGCCTTGCTCACCCTGGGCCGCTATGAGGAGGGGTGGCGGGAGTACGAATGGCGGCTGCAGCGACAAGGGGCAGCCTATCCGCGCTTCCTCTCGCCCCTGTGGCCGGGATCCCCTCTGGGCCAGCAGACGCTGCTGATCTACGCCGAACAAGGGCTGGGGGACACGATTCAGTTTGTGCGCTACCTGCCGCTCTTGGCCGCCGCCCATCCTGCAGCCCAAATTTTCTTCCGCTGTCAGGGATCCCTCGTCGAGCTGGTGCAAGCCGCCTTCCCCCAGGTACAGGTTATCTCGGAGAGGGATCCCTTGCCCTCTTTCGACCAGCACCTGCCCTTGCTCAGCCTGCCCCACCGCCTGGGCACCACGCTGGAGACAATTCCCGCCCGCATCCCCTATCTGACCTGTCCCGATGGGAGCTCGGCCTGGCCGGAAGATTGGCCAGAGCTTCCCCCGCGAAAACTGAAGGTGGGACTGGTATGGGCCAGTGGCCGCCGCGCCAACCCTGAGCTAAACCGCGTGCAAAGGCTGAAAAGTTGTCCTTTGGACTTGCTGCTCCGGGAATTGCCAACGTCCGCCATCCAGTGGGTCAGCCTACAGGTGGGGGAAGATCTAAGCCCAGTGGGATCCCTCCTGGAACAGCACCAGGTGATGGAGTTGGGATCCCGTTTTCGCCATTTTGTCGATACAGCCGCAGCCGTTGCCCAGTTGGATCTGGTGATCAGCGTCGATACAGCCGTTGCTCATTTGGCCGGCGCGATGGGCAAGCCGGTGTGGGTGCTGTTGCCCTTTGCCGCCGATTGGCGCTGGCTCCTCCAGCGGCAAGACAGCCCCTGGTACCCTGAGACAATGCGCCTGTTTCGGCAAAACACACCAGGAGACTGGGTTGGCGTGTTGCGGCAGGTGCGGGTCGCCCTCGAAGAGACGCTGTCAGGGATCCCTTCTCAAAACCCCACCTATTCCTCGCCCTGAACGATGCGCTGAAACAAATAGCCGGTGCCGCGGGCCGTCAGGATCAGCTCTGGATTGCTGGGGTCATCTTCCAGCTTGGCCCGCAGCCGCGAAATGTGGACATCCACCACCCGCGTATCCACATGGCGCTCCGGGGTATAGCCCCACACCTCCTGCAAAATCTCGGAGCGGGAAAACGGCTCCCCCGAGCGGCTGACCAACAGCTCCAGCAGACTGAACTCCATCCCGGTCAGGCGGATGCGCTCGTCCCGTTTATAGACCTGCCGCTTGTTGGTATCGATGCGGATATCCCCCACCTGAATCACTCCAGAACTGGGGATCCCCTCGTGGCTTGCCCGCGCCACCCGTCGCAGCACCGAGCGAATGCGGGCTTCCAGTTCCTTGGGCGAAAAGGGCTTGACCACATAGTCGTCTGCCCCCAGCTCCAACCCCGTGATGCGGTCGGCCACATCCCCCAACGCCGTCAGCATGATGATCGGAATGTCGGATTCCTTGCGCAACTCCTGGCAAACTCCATAGCCATCCAGCTTTGGCATCATCACATCCAGCACCACCAGGTCGGGATCCTGCTTGTGGAAAACCTCCAGCGCCTCCTCGCCATCCGAAGCCGTAACCACGTCGTACCCGATCATGGACAGACGGGTTTCCAAAATGCGTCGAATGCTAGCCTCGTCGTCGACCACCAGAATCCGTTCCTTACGCTGTGCTTCCACGGTGCCGCAACTCCTGAACTTCTCAATAAAAAAGATTAGAAAAATTGAGGCAAGCGCTAAATTGGGGTGAGCAGATGCAATGGGGCCGATCTGGAATGGATGGGTTTGCCCAGGGAATTTCAGACCCCCCAACTCCTCGTCTGTTGGCGGCCAAAGCCGCACCTCAAGGATGCAGCCCTGGGAAACAGACACAGAACAGCAGGCTCTTTGGCCACCGGACTCGATCTTAAAGTTCTAAACTTTGTCCAGCAGCACAGGCGTGGCCCCCTGACAAACCCTTGCGGTTGACCCCTGCCAAACCTGAGAAACCTTCGTAAGAAGTTACTTTCTACTCCCTAATTTATCATCCAGAAACGGCTGCTACCCCACCTTGACGCTCTATTCTGCGGCAATTTAGCCCAACTTGATACATACCTTCACAACTTCTTCAGGTTGCGACAAGGGCTGCGCTGGGTCGGAATGACTCGAATGGCTATTCGGCAGAAAAAGTGGCTGCCGCCACTCCCTAGCCGTTGGCAGTGGGAAGAGTATAGCAACTGTCCAGCAGGCCAGCGGAACGGATTTCGCGGTCGGCGTGATGCTCCAAAACGCGCCGCAACAGACGTTCTGCCTCCAGCCAAGCCGCCAAGGGCAGCGAATCTTCGGCCAGGGGCAAAGTTGGACTGGGCAGGGATCCCAAAGCTTGCAGGACGGAACTGGAGACCCAGACAATTGGGCTGGGCCGCTGCGCCACCCGGCAAGGATCGCAGACCAAGCCGCCCAATTGCGGGCTGAAAAAAACGTTATCGACCAACCCCCCCCCGCAGAAGTGACAGGCTTGCACCTGGGGAGCGAACCCTGCCAACGCCAGGAGGTGATACAGCCCATGGATGAGCAAAGGCAAAACGGCCCGCTCCGAAGCGGCCCGTTCGATGCGTTGCAAGTGTTCCACCAACACCACAAACAGCTCTTCCTGGGCTTGGTCGGGCAAGGCCAGTAGCAAGGCCACCTCCGCCAGGTACTGGGCCGCCGTGAGATGGGCCAAGCTGCGGCCAAGACGAGGAAAAGTCTGGAGAGTTTCCACCTGGACAATGCGCTGCAGACGTTGGCAGGCCTCCGTCTGGGCAGACCAGCGCCCCCGCGCGATCAGCAGCTCGTTGATGACAAAGGGCTCCATTCGCCCTCCCCACTTGGAAGGCTGCTTACGGGATCCCTTGGCCACCGCGCGGATCAAGCCTTGCTCGCGGGTCAAGATGGTTATGATCCGATCCGACTCGCCCAGCGGGATCCCCTTTAGGTTGATGCCCGTCACCCGATAGGTGCGCCCACTCATGCGGTTCCTCTGGCTTGCAGCTCTTGCATGAGCTCCAGCCCCCAAGAGGTGCCGATGCGGCTGGCCCCTGCTTGGATCATGGCCTCTGCTTGAGCCAGCGTGCGAATGCCGCCCGAAGCTTTCACCCCCACTTTACCCCGGCTGAGCTGCCACAACAGTTGCACATCTGCCGGCGTCGCCCCGCCCATCCAGCCGGTGGAGGTCATCAAAAAAGCTGCCCCCGCATCGATGCAAATCTCCCCGGCCAGCTTTTTCTCTGCCTCGGTCAAGAGGGCCGTTTCCAAAATGGCCTTGACGCAAACCCCCGTTTCTTCCACCAGTTGGGCAATCTCGGCATGGAGGCGATCCAGCTCCCCCGCCTTGAGCCAGGCCAAGTTGATGCGGACATCCAGCTCCCGGCACCCCTGCTCCACCGCCAGTTGAGCCTCATAGAGCTTAGCCTCCGCAGTGGTGGTGCCCAAGGGAAACCCCACCACCGTGCTTACCTTGACCGGGGATCCATGCAGCCGCTCCACCACCCGCGGCACGTAACAAGGTGG
>NZ_JANSJB010000055.1:12452-17957 GCF_047462355.1 Synechococcus sp. H55.9
GGAAACCCCACCACCGTGCTTACCTTGACCGGGGATCCATGCAGCCGCTCCACCACCCGCGGCACGTAACAAGGTGGAACGCAAAAAGTGGGAAAACAGTAGCGCAAGGCAATTGCGCACCCCTGCTCGATCTGTTCTGGGGTCACCATCGGCAACAGCAGCGTGTGGTCGATGTACTCCGCCAAATTGATCGAGCTATCCGCCGCGCCCTTACGCTCCAGAGAAAGCATGGGTCGAGCCCCCAGCACCCTTCTCTACTTTAGCCCCAGTTTTCGCCCGCAGGGATCCGCAAAGGTGGCCGAGCCTTATCGGTGTACCACCGCCCGATCGCCAGCCTTGATTGACCTGCCGCGTGCTAGGCACAAATGCGGGGCAAAGGTGCGGGCGCCGAGGTCACCTGCAGCAATCGGGGAATACGGCTGCTGTCGTAGATGCGAAATTCTTTTTCCAAGATGGCTTTTTCGTCGCGCACCGCCTGGTTCAAAACGATGGATCCCTGCGGATCGGAGATGGAACGGTGGAAAGTGCCGGGGGGAATGCGCAAAATACCTCGATTGGCTTCCAAGCGCACAATGTGGAAGGGATCCCGCCAGCTAAAATTCACCAAATAAAACGTCCGCCCGCCCCACAGAGCCAACAAGTTGTCCTCTTGGTGGGGATGCATGTAAAACTGCCAATAGCCTTGAGGATTGTCGGGGGGACTGATGGCCGGCCCATCATGATAAACCAAGTCGCGGGCGTTGGATTGGGCAACTGTGATGTCGAAAAAACGTACGCCGGGGGTATCTCGAAATTGATGAAAAGGCAGCAGGGCAAACATGGAGCTCGCCATGGGAACACCTGACCAACGACAGAGAGAAAAACAGGTTTTCACACTGTTTCGTGCTGTTTCGCAGTGTGAAGATGGAGTTATGTCGTCAGTTTAGTCAGGCCCAGCAGAGGGTTCAAATCTGAGATAGCATCACATCTATGCGCAGATCGAATAGATGGGATCCATGAACATCTCACAACTGCGAACTCTGGTGGCTGTGGTGGAGCGGGGGAATTTCAGCGATGCCGCCCTGCAATTGCAGATTTCCCAGTCGGCGGTGAGCCGGGCCATCGCCAGCCTAGAGGAAGAATTGGGGGTGTCTGTGTTGGTGCGCGGTCGCTTTGGGGCCCGCCTAACGCCGGTGGGGGAGCGACTAATGCGCCATGTCCGCAAGATGCTGCAACTGTGGGAACAAATGGAGTATGAAGCCAACCTGGAAAAAGGGTTGCGGGGGGGAAATGTGCGGGTTGCCGCTTTTCGCAGTGCTGCAACCCATTTGCTGCCGCCGGTGATTGCCCGCTTCCGCCAACAATTTCCGCAGGTTGCCGTCACCCTTACAGAAGAAGATCCGGCCACAGTGGAACATCTGCTGCGCTCAGGCCAGGTGGATATTGGCCTATTGCCCTTGCCGCGGGCTGCTGAGGATCTGCAGACGTGGGAGATCGCCCGCGACGAGTTCATTTTGTTGGTTCCGCTGAGTTTTGGGCCCCTGCCGGAAACCCTCACTTGGGAGGATCTTTCCCGCTTTTCTTACATTCTCTACAACTACGCCGAATGCACCACGGCGGTGCGCAACCACTGGGAAGCGGCCCACCAAACCCTCAAGGTGGCCTACTTGGTGAAGGAAGACTCCACCATTGTGAACATGGTGGCGCAGGGTCTGGGGGCTGCTATTTTGCCCCGCTTGGCTGCCCTCCCCATTCCCGCAGGGATCCAGATCCGCCGCTTGCCCATCCCCCTGGAGCGGGTGATCGGGGCTGCCATCCTGGCCTCGGCGCTGCATCCGCCGGCAGTCTTTGCCTTCCTGGAAGCCTTACGGGGAAACCCGTCCCAGTTGCCGGGTGGAGAGCTGGCCTTAAACTCCTCTTAAAATCCTGTTCCCAGGTAACTGCTAGCATGAGGCCAACTTCACTCCCATCCCATCGGAAAGGAAGGCCTCTATGAACTGGCTGACGCTGCTTGGGCTACTTTGTCTTCCCGGCTCTCTGTTTTCATTTTTTGAGTATTTGCGCTCCCAGAGGTTGGTTCAGCAGCTCTCTGCAACTCGGTTGCTCAAGGTAGCCGAGCTTCGCAATCTCGGTCAGACAAGCCCAAAAGGATCGAACTTGGCCCAAGTTTACGGCAGGATTGTGTGCGATCGGCCTTTGGTATCGGAGTTTTCACGCCAGCCTTGTGTCTACTACAAGTCGGAGATCACTTGGGAGTATGACGAAGCCGAGTGCTATCGAAAGTATTTGAATAGCGAAGGCGATGTCGCCTACAGGGAACGGATCAGCGAAGGCGAATACCAGAACGCTCTGCGCTTGGGATCTCGGGCAAAATCCTATCCGGGGGGAATGACCGGAAAAAGGCCCGGCTTGGGCTACTCTGACTCCGGTTCTTTCCAGAAAAGGGTGGATCCCGGCTACTCTGATTCTTTCCAACAAAAGCCCGGCTCTGGCTACTTCAGCGCAGCCTCCTTTCAGCAAAAACCCGGCTCTGGCTACCCCCCTTCGGACTTTTTCCAGAAAAAGCCTGGTTACTCCGATTACCCGCAAAAGCCTGGCTTCCCAGGCCATCTGGAAAAATCGCAGTTTTCTGAAGCAGGCCCTCCCCAGAAGTACTACAGCAATGTGTACTACGATCCGAGCACGGGTCGGGAATATCTCCTTGAGAGAGAGACAGAAACAAGAACTGAGACCCTTCACTCGGTGGTTCGCCAGCTCCCTTTTTTCATCGAAGACGAAACCGGAAGGGTGAGGGTGGATCCCACAGGTGCCGAGGTAGAGGCCATGTTGGTTGTGGATGAGACTGTTTTCCCCGGAAAAGGCCCCAGCCGGTTCAACTTCGATTTCAAACGCTACTTTTCCCGGATGAGAACAGAAAATCGCTCCACCCGCTCCTTTGTCTACAAAGAATGGGTGCTCCCGGTGGATGGGATGGCCTTTGCCATGGGGGAGGTGCGTTCTGAGGTAGGGGATCCTGTGATCCGAAAACCCCTTTCGGGAGGACGGTTCATCATCGCGCCCAAATCCGCTGAGGCCCTCTTGGAAGAGCACCGCTCCAATGCCTACGGCTTCTTGGCGGGATCCCTCGTCCTGCTGGGCATTGGCGTTTTCACCGTGCTCCACCTGCTGCAGTCCCTGTAGCCCTATCGGCGATAGGCTCCCATCCTCTCTCCTCACTGTTGTAGTCATTGCTACACAACGCTGTCGCGAACGCGCCGCTTCAGCTCCCCTCTCCCAGAGGGAGAGGGGCTGGGGGTGAGGGGTTAGACTATGGGATCAGGTTTCCGGTTGGGATCCCGGATCCAGTCCAAAAGCAGCGGGTTGACCAGCTCGGGGGCTTCGTCTTGGGGGCAATGGCCAACTCCTGGCAAGGGGATGAACCCCACCACGCAAGGGAACCCCGCCAGGGCCCGCCCCAGGGCAATGGGTTCCCAGGGATCCGCTTCCCCCCACAGGATCAAGACGGGGCAGGCGAGCTGAGGCAAGAGATCTTCTGCCAAAGGCCCTTGAGAATAGCGCACAAAAGCCAAAAAGACCTCTGCCGCTCCTGGCTCCAAAGCCGGCTTGAGCAAAAGCTGGATCAGTTCCTCGGTAACGGCTTCTTTGCGTCCGTAGGCCTGGAGGAGGATGTTGCGAATGGCCTTGGGTTGAGCTATCTGGGCGAAGAAAAAACGACCAAAGGGGGGCCACCCCAGCAGGGATTGGAGCAGAGGAGTGGTCCAGCGGCGCAGCCAGGAGATTTGCGCTCGTTTCCGCTCGTGCAGCAGCCGCAGCGAGGGATCCAACATCGCCACTCCCAAAACCTGCCCCGGATCCAGAACCGCCGCCTGCAAAGCCACAATGCAGCCAATCGAGTTGCCCACCAGATAGGCCGGCTGGCCCATCACCTCGCGCACAAAATCTGCCACCAGGGATCCCCAGGTCTCGAAGGTGTAGGGCAGAGGCGAGCCGGGCAGAGGCTTGGCGGATCCCCCAAAGCCCAACAGATCGACCGCGTACACCCGACAGTGCTGCCCCAGCTCCGGCAAATTTTTCCGCCAATGGTCGCTGCTGGCCCCAAAGCCATGGATCAGCAACACCGCCGGGCCGGCAGATCCCGACTGCTGATAGCGAATGGACTGGTCACGCCAGAGCCAGCGGTGCTCTGCAATGGGGGGTGCGGTGGGCAAAGGAAGCATGGGGAGCCTCTGGCTTCGCGTCAACGTTGCGATCTTAAATCTCTTTGTAAGTTTCCGGGGGAGGCTGGGCAATACTGGCAGTTGAGGGTTTTGCGGTGGGTCGGCTTTGATTTGGCTGGTTGGCCTCGGCTTGTTCGGCAGCGCTTTTTGCCTCTTTTGGGGACAGTTGTTGGTGGGCAAGTTGCTGCTGCCGCTGTGGGGAGGATCCCCCCTGGTGTGGAACACCTGCCTGGCTTTTTTCCAGGTCACCCTGCTGTTGGGCTACCTGTGGGCAGACCGGCTGGGGCGTGGGTTCCATCCCAGGATGGGCGTGCTGATCCAGGGGATCTTGCTGCTGATGGGGCTGAGGCTTTTACCCTTTCAATTTGGGCTCTGCCTGCAGCCGGAAGGAGCGTGGCCCCCTCTCGCCCTCTTGGCAGACCTGGCTTTGGGAGCTGGGGTGCCGCTGTTTCTCCTGTCGGCGACGGCGCCATTGCTGCAACGGGGGTTGGCGGCAAGAAAGGGCGCGGAGCAACAGGGGCTGCGGGATCCCTATTTTCTCTATGTGGCCAGCAATGCCGGCAGTTTGGCCGGGCTGCTGGGTTACCCGCTGCTGCTGGAGCCCCGGCTGTCTTTGGCTGGGCAAACTCACCTGTGGACGGGATCCTACGCGCTGGTGGCAGCCCTGGTGCTGCTGAGCGGGGTGGGGCTGTTGGCGTCAGCGGCCCAGAGCACTGTGGGGGATCCCGACCCAGGATCCTTGGCAGTCTCCTGGGGAGAGCGCTGGCGCTGGGCGGGGCTGGCTTTTTTGCCGGCAGGCCTGTTGGTGGCGGTCACCACTTTGCTGACCACCGACGTGGCGGCGGTGCCCCTGTTGTGGGCCATCCCCCTGGGGATTTATCTGCTGACATTCATGCTGGCTTTTGGGGGTATCCACCCCAGGAAGTGGATGTTGGGAACAACGGCTCTTCTGGCCTGCGGGGCAGTGGGGGCCCAGGTCTTGGGCTGGGTGAGGCCCGGTTTTTTGCTGCTGCTGCATCTGGTCACCTTTGGGCTGGTAAGCTGGGGCTGCCACAGCCAGTTGGCCTGCCGGCGCCCGCCGGTGGAGCAGTTGACGCAGTTTTACCTGTGGTTGGCTTTGGGGGGGAGCTTGGGGGGGATGTTCTCTGCCCTCTTGGCCCCGCAGGTGTTTGAGACGGTGCTGGAATATCCTCTGCTCTTGGGGGTGTCGCTGGCGGTGCTGGGGGGGCGGGTGGGCCGGAGCCTTGGGCTGGGGTTGCGATGTCCGTTGCTGCTCTAGAGCTTTCGCGTGGCGGCGGTGCTTCACAGC
>NZ_JANSJB010000056.1:0-12942 GCF_047462355.1 Synechococcus sp. H55.9
GCCAATTGCCTTGGTGGTGTCTTGTGGCTCCGGCACCTCAGACTCCACGCAAATTTGAATGGAGTAGGAACCGTCTTTGCGCTTGATGAGCGTGGCCGATTTGGGATGAGAACCCGCCAGCATCCCGCGCTGGTAGTTACCTATATCCAGCTCAAAACGTTCGCGTCCCTCAACGGTGGTCAGCGACACCGTCCAGTCCTTCTCCCGGAAAGAGAAGATGCTGGCATCGTAGGTAACAAAGCCAGACTTGAACGCTTTGACCGGACGGTTCTTTTGCTGGGCAACCTTGCGGGCAGCGGCCAACTTTCTGCACACCTGTTGTGCCACTCGCGCTAGCGGGACGGAGTCCTTATTGCTGGAGAGCCCAAAGCGGGTATGAATTGCGCGGTGGCAGAGCGATTGAAGCTTGACTGGGTTGACCACCTTCTCTGGTGTGTTTTGGTTGACCCAGTAAGGCCTACGGCCCGCTGGCGCGAGGAGTGCTTGTGCAAAAGCAGACAAGGTTGCCTCTAGCTTCACGGCTTGCGAAGCAGATACCTTGAGCTTGCAGGAGATAGTCAGGACTTGGGTCATGTCACGATTATCCGTCATCCGCATTCCTCTCGATCCTGACCCTACGGGTACAGGGCGGGGCTCCTGTGGTTTCTAGCTGATCCAGTTGCCACAGAGGCAGCAGCTATCTCGAACGTGCTTCCTCTGCAAGGATGGGAAATCCGGAGAGTCCTTGAGCCTACACTCCGGCAAAAGTGAAGAAAACAGGATCCCTGAGCCCGGTTGGTCGGATCGACCTCTAGATTGGGTGAGGTGTCGATAGTGCCCCAACCATGAGCAAGCCTAGCTTTGCGGTGATCGGCCTGGCGGTGATGGGGGAAAACCTGGCCCTCAACGTCGAGCGCAACGGCTTTCCGGTTGCCGTCTACAACCGCACCGGCTCCAAAACCGACCAGTTCATGCGGGAGCGAGCCCGAGGCAAACAGGTCACCCCTGCCTACAGCCTGCCGGAATTGGTGCAGATGATGGAGCGGCCCCGCAAAATCCTGATCATGGTCAAGGCGGGCCCGCCGGTAGACGCGGTGATCGACGAGCTGAAGCCGCTGCTGGAGCCGGGAGACATCCTCATCGATGGCGGCAACTCCCTCTACACCGATACGGATCGCCGCGCCGAGGCTCTGGAGTCCACCGGGATCCACTTTGTCGGCATGGGGGTGAGCGGCGGCGAAGAGGGCGCCCTCAACGGCCCCAGCCTCATGCCCGGCTGCAGCCCGGAAGCCTATCGCCAACTGGAGCCCATCCTGAGCAAAATTGCCGCTCAAGTGGCGGATGGCCCCTGCGTTACCTACCTGGGGCCCAAAGGGGGTGGGCACTACGTGAAGATGGTGCACAACGGCATCGAATATGGCGATATGCAACTGATCGCCGAGGTCTATGACTTGATGCGCCGGGGCTTGAAGCTGACGGCCTCGCAGATGCAGGAGATTTTTCAGGCCTGGAACGAGACGGAGCTGGAGTCGTTTTTGATTGAGATTACCGCCAAGATTTTGGGAACGCTGGATCCGGAGACGGGCAAGCCGCTGGTGGATCTGATTTTGGACAAGGCGGGGCAGAAGGGGACGGGCTTGTGGACGGTCAAGGATGCCCTGGATTTGGGGGTGCCGGTGCCCACCATCGAAGCGGCGGTGCAAGCTCGCATCCTCTCGTCGCTGAAAGAGGAGCGGGTGGCTGCCTCTGCTCAGTTGAAAGGGCCCGATGCAACTTTTGAAGGGGATCCCGACTGCTTCCTTGAAGATCTGCGTGCCGCCCTCTATTGTTCCAAGATCTGTTCCTATGCCCAGGGGATGGCGCTGCTCAGGCAAGCCACCGTTGCCCACGGCTATGTCTATACCTTCAGCGAGATCCCGCGGATTTGGAAAGGGGGCTGTATCATCCGCGCCCGCTTTCTGGGCGAGATCCAATCAGCCTACAAACGGGATCCAGAGCTGGTGAACCTACTTTTGGATGAGGAGTTCAAGCAGGCGATCCAGGAGCGACAGGGCTCCTGGCGGCGGGTGGTGGCCACGGCGGCAGCCCTGGGGATCCCGATCCCAGCCATCAGCGCCTCCTTGGCCTACTACGACAGCTACCGCACCGCCGACCTGCCCCAGAACCTCACCCAGGCCCAGCGGGACTTCTTCGGGGCCCACACCTTTGAGCGCATCGACAGGCCGGGGGTTTTCCACCACGCCTGGAATCCCTAGAAGTCTTGGGATCTCCCTCTGGCCTGGGATCTGTCAGCGTTGGTCCATGAGTTTGTGCAGGTGTTCTCCGATGACCTGGATGCTGCTGAGGATGCGCTCTTCCGGTTGGTAGCTGAAGGCGAGGCGCAGGGCGTAATCCCCTTGGCCACCGGCAAAGCAGTGGGTGCCCCCAGGGATCCCTCGCTGCGAAACATCTCCAAGCGGCGATTAACAGTGCCAATCCCAGCTACTGACCAGCAGTCTCGGACAAAGCCGCGGGTGGGACAACCGCCAGCTTGGGAAAAGGGGGAGTTGAGGTTTTGCTTCCCCCTCTATGCAGCAGCACGTAGAAGCAAGGGATCACCACCAAGGTCAGCGGCGTCGCCAAAGAAAGGCCGGAAAAAACCACAACCCCCAGCGGTTGCAGCAGCTCGGATCCCTCTCCCCAGCCCAACGCCAAGGGGAACAGGCCCAGCACCGTCGTCACTGTGGTCATCAGGATCGGGCGCAGCCGCTGCGGGGCAGCCTCTAGCATGGCGCTGCGATAATCCAAGCCCTGTTCCTCTCGAATTTGGTTGGCCAGCTCCACCATCAAGATGGCGTTGTTGACCACAATGCCCACCAGCAGCACCGCCCCCACCAGCACCGTAGCCCCCACTGCCGTGCGGGTGAGGAACAGGCCCAGGATGCCGCCGGAGAGGGCCAAAGGCACCGTCAGCATGATCACCAGCGGGTCGAGGAGGGAGTTATACTGCACCGCCATCACCACAAACACCAAAAAAGCTGCCAGGGATCCCAGCAGCAGCAGGTTGTTGCGCAGCTCCCGGTTGTTTTCCAAGGCCACGCTGGGCAGGCGGGTCACGCCGGCAGGCAGTTCCAGGCCCGACAGGATCTCATCCACCTCGGCGACAGCAGCGCTCTGGTTGGCTCCGGCCCTGAGGCTGCCGTTCAAAATGACCACCTGCCGTTGGTTGAGGCGGCGAATTTCCCCGGGGGCCTCCCCCATCTGCAACCTGGCCACATCCCCCAAGCGCAGCGGCTGGCCATTCTGCACAGCCAAGGGCAGGCGCTCCAGTTGCGAAGGCTGGGTGATGGGCGTGGCCAGGCGAACCCGCACATCCAGAAGGCGGCTGCCCTGCTGCAATTGGATGGGCACGGATCCCTGCACCGCCGTCTGCACCACCCGGCCTATGTCCTGAAGGCTGAGGCGCAGGGGAGCGGCCCGCTCCCAATCCGGCCAAATCTGGAGCTCCGGCTGGCTATCGTCGGCATCAGGGCGGAAGGTGGAGAGGGTAGCCTGCTCGTCCAAGGCCCGCAACACCCTGCGGCTAGCCTCTTGAAGCGCCTGAGTGGCCTCCCCTTGGAGCACCACGTCCACTTCGGCATTGACGGCAGAATTGCGGGCGGAAAGGCCGCGGACGCTGCCCGGAAACACGCGGATGCGGGATCCCACCAAGTTCAGTTGGCCTATCAACCCGTTCACCCGATCCACGAAACGTCCCACGTCGGTGCCGGGCTTGAGGGTGATGGTGCTGGTGCCCCGCAGGGGGTTCTCAACAGTGCTGCCCCCAAAGGCGGATCCACCTGCCGTGGTGAACGCATACTCCACCTCAGGTTGCTCTAGCAAAAGGCGATCCACCGCCTGCATGATGCGGTGGTTGGTCTCCAGAGTGGTGCCGGGGGCAAAGTTGGCAGACAGGTTCACCTGCCCGGTGGCGATGCGGGGCAGAAGCTCTTGGTTCAGTTGCCCGGCCATCCAATAGCTGCCCCCGCCCAGGAGGAGAAAAGCCAGCAGGATAGGCAGCGCCGGTCGCCGCAACAAGCGGCTCAGCAGCCGTCGATAGGCATAGGTGCCACCCAGGATCCCCCGCCCAAAGCTGCGGATCGGGCCCCAGTGGCGCAGCCCACTGCTGCGGCGGATCGTCAACAGGCGAGAGGTGAGCATCGGCACCACCGTCAGGCCCACCACCAGGGATCCGGCCACGGCAAAGCTGATGGTCAAAATCAGCTCGTTGAAAATCAGCGAAACAAAACCTCCCACCAGCAAGAAGGGCAACACCGACACCAGGTTGGTGGCCGTGGAGGCCACCAGGGCCGATTCCAACTGGCGGCTGCTGCGCTCCGCTTGCTCCAGCACCCGCTGCCCAAACCAACGGGCGTCCTGCCGTGGGATCCCTTCTGTTCCTTTGGCGATGTTTTCCAACATCACGATGGCGTTGTCCACCACGATCCCCACCCCCAGGGCCAGCCCTCCCAGGCTGATGATATTGATGGAAAGGCCGAACAGGCCCATCAGCAGCACTGCCGCCAGGGTGGCCAGGGGAATGGCGGTCACCACGATCAGGGTTTGGCGCAGGGATCCCAAAAACAGCAACACCGCCAGCCCGGCCAGCACCGCCCCGCTCAAGCCGGCAAGAGCCACACTTTGAATCGAGCTGCGGATGAAGCGGGACTCGTCGCTGGTGGGGATCAGGGTTACTTGCGGCGGAATGAGGCCGGCGGCCCGCAGTTGTTCCAGGCGGCGACGGATCCCGTCCACCACGCGGATGGTGTTGGCATCCGGCTGCTTTTGAATGCTCAGGCGCACAGCTGGCTCTCCATTCAAGGTCACCCGCACCCCCTCGGCAGCAGGGCGCACGGCCACCGTGGCAAAGTCTGTTAGGCGCACCGTCCCTCCACTGGGGGTGTTGAAGCGCAGCGCTTGAATATCTTCCGGGCTGCGGAACCGGCCTATCGTGCGCGTCAAAGGCTCCACTAGCTCGCCGCGGATCCGTCCCCCGGCAAGATCCTGGTTGCGGGCCTGCAGTTGGCCGAGCACATCCGTCAGGCCCAGCCCCAATGCCTGCAGCCGCTCCACATCCAGATCCACCTGCACCTCTTCGAGAGTGCCCCCGGCCACATCCACCGTGGCCACCCCCGGCACCACGCCCAACTCGCGGGCCAACTCTTCCTCGGCAAAGCGGCGCAGCTCCACATCCGTCAGCCCGGGCGCGTTCAGGGCAAACTCATAAACGGGCAACTGGGAAGGGTCAAACTTAAACACCGTGGGAGCCGAAACCCCATCCGGCAGCCGTCCTCTGGCTCGGTTCACCGCCGCCGTGGTGTCGTTGAGGGCTTGATCGATGTTGCCCCCCGGCGCAAAGAAGAGATCCACCCGGACTTGCCCTTCGCGGGTGGTGGAATAGATCTGTTCCACCCCTTCCACAGTGGAAAGCGAGTCTTCCAGAGGGCGGGTAATCTCCTCGACGGCCACCTCTGGGGTTACTCCCGCCAGCTCCACCCGCACGCCAATGCGGGGATAGACAATCGAGGGCAACAGATCCACCGGCAGGCGGGTGAGGAAATAGAAGCCCATGACGATCGCCGCCAAAGCCAGCATCAGGGTGCCAATGTGGCGGCGGATGGCCAGGCCGCTGAGGCTGAGTCCGCTCGGGGCTGGGGTCATGGGCGTAGCTCCTTTGATAAACGTTTAGAATCGTTCCGAGAGGACACTTAGCTGCACTTCCTGCCCATCTTGCAAAGGGGCAGCGCTGCGCACCACAAACGGCTCGCCAGCTTCCAATCCCGACACGATCTCCACCTGGCCATCCCGCTGTGCTCCCAGTTGCACCGGGCGGGCCAACACCCGCGCCCTTTCCCCCTGCCGCTCCACCACAAAGACCAGGGCTGCACCCGGCTCGCTCTGTTGAATTGCTGTGGCCGGCACGATCACCCGCTGCGCCTGCGGCCTTGTCAGCTCCACTCGGGCCAACAAGCCACTGCCGATGCGGCCGCCGGGGTTGGGGATCACCACTTCAACCGGGATCAGGCGGGCCTGGGGATCGGCAGCCGGGGAGATGCGGGCAATTTGTCCAGCGAAGCGTTGGCCAGGAAAGGCGTCCAATTCCACCTGAACGGCTTGGCCCACCTGCACCCGCGCCAGCTCCAATTCAGAAAGGGGAAACTCCACCCTCACCTGGCTGAAATCGGCCACCGTCAGCACGTCTGCCCCCGCGTTCAAAAAAGCGCCCGGATCCGCCTGCCGGGAGAGCACCACCCCCGTCAGGGGCGAGCGCAGTTGGGTGTAGGAAAGGCGCTCCTGGGCCTGGGCCACCAGGGATCCCTGGGCGTCCACCTGGCGCTGGGCAGCGATCACCGCTTGCTCTTGGACACGTACCTGTTCCTCTGCCGAGCGCAAGGCCTGAGCAGCCGTGCGGGCGGCGGTGCGGGCTTGTTCCGCCTGTTGGGCGGAAACAGCTCCCTTTTGCGCCAGTTGTCCTAGGCGTTCGGCATCGGCCTCCAGTTGCAAAAGGTTCAGGCGGGCCTGCTCCACTTGGGTGCGGGCATTGCTCAGTTGCGCCTGCGCCTGGGCCACCTGAGATTCCTGCGCCGCCAGTTGCGATTGGGCCTGCAGCAGAGCCGCCTGCAGCAGGGTGGGATCCAACTGACCCAGCAGTTGCCCCGCTTGCACCGGATCCCCGACATCCACCGCTAGCTGTAGCAACAGCCCCTCGATCCGGGTGCGCAGCGTCGCCTGCCGCAGGGGCTGGGTGGTGCCGGTGTAGCGCAAGTCGGCCCCCAGGGATCCCACCTGGGCTGTGGCCACATCCACCGAGACAGGGCGCGGCGCCCTACCTTGGCCGCCGCCTTCCACCGGACGCTGGGCCCAAACCATCTGGGTATAGGCGACAGAGCCGGGAACGCCCACAAGCAACGCCAGAGCGAAGGCAAAAGCTAGAGGGAGTTGCCTTGCCGAGCCGGAGCTCTGTCCTGCCGGCAGGATGAGTAGCCCAGCTCCCCTTTTGCTGCAGCGCATCAGCCACCTACCACTCGCTTGCCCGCTGTAACTGCCCTCGAAGAGAACAAGCCCGCCTCACAACCCAAAAACGACGGCCCATCCGGCTAGACTGCCCACCTGGGGAAAGGGTTCAAACCCGGATGGTCGGCCTTGTGATCTTTTCAGGGGCCTTGCCCTAGCAAGCCTTCACATTTCTACACGACAAAAGGGATCCCTGCCAACCCGCCCTATTCCAAGCAAGTTCTGGGCGAGATGAAGGCACCTACAAAAAGGATGAGACCCATACCGCTACGCCATCCATCTCCAAAGCGGTTTCGGGCCCAGCTAGCTAGCTGAGCTTTTGAATGGGCGCGATGCGGGGATCCAAGATTTTCTGCTGGCCGATGGCGGGAAACCTCACCGCCAGGGTGATCCGTTCGCCGCTGCCGAACACGTGGGTAATTTGCCCCTGTCCGAATTGGGGATGTTGCAGGCGATCCCCAACTGCCCACTGGGAGGAACGGCTTTGGCGGCGAGCAGCCTTTGCTTTGGGCGTGGCCGCAGCCGCGTTGTCGGCGGAGAACGAAAGCCCCCTGCCTCTCTCCCATTGGATTAGCTCTTGGGGCAGCTCGCTTAAAAATAGAGAGGGAATAGCTGGTTCCCGGTTGCCGTAGAGCCGCCGCTCGCTGGCGTGGCAGAGAAACAATTGCTCGCGGGCGCGGGTGATGCCCACGTAGCAGAGGCGCCGTTCCTCTTCCAAAGCAGCGGGATCCTCCAGGGCGCGAAAATTGGGAAATAGGCCCTGTTCCAACCCCACCAAAAACACCACCGGGAACTCCAGCCCTTTGGAAGCGTGCAACGTCATTAACGAAACTTTCTCAGCTCCCTCCTGAAGGTTGTCCAAATCGGAAGCCAAAGACACATTGCTCAAGAAAGCCTCAAGGCTGGGATCCTCCTGTTCTTCTTCAAATTGGCGGGCCGCGTTGTAGAGTTCCATCACGTTGGCGATCCTTTCCTCGGCCTCTTCTGTGCCCTGGGCCTTGAGATCTTCCAGATAGCCGCAATCCCGCAGCAGCCCCTCTAGGAGGGCGGCAGCCGAAACCTGGGCCATCTGTCTGTGCCAATGCTGGATAAGCTCGGCAAACTGAAGAACCGGCTTGGCCGAACGCCCCACCAGGTTGGTGACAGAAGCCTCGTCGCTGAGGATAGTCCACAGGGGTACATTTAAGGCAGCCGCCGCTTCGGTTAGCTTGTCCAGAGTCGATTTGCCGATACCCCGCCGCGGCACATTGATAATGCGTAACAGGCTAAAAGAATCGGCAGGGTTGAGCACAACCCGCAAATAGGCCAGCACATCCTTAATCTCTTTGCGATCGTAAAATCGCAGCCCGCCCACCACCGTGTAAGGGATCCCCCAGCGCAGCAAAACCTCTTCAAAGGGGCGAGATTGGGCGTTGGTGCGGTAGAGAATGGCAAAATTTCCCCAGGAAGAGTTGGGATTTTGGCCGTGTAATCGTCGGATGGCGTTGACCACAAACTCAGCCTCGGCCATCTCATCTTCGGCCTGATGGCAGATGATAAAACTGCCCTGATGGCGCGTTGGCCGGAGAACCTTGTCGATGCGCTCGGTGTTTTTCTCGATGAGGGCATTGGCCGCCTGCAAAATAGTAGCTGTAGAGCGATAGTTTTCTTCCAATTTGATCAGGGTGCGGGTATCGTCGTCCGGCAGGCCATCGCCAAAGGTCTCTTGAAACTCCAGCAAAATGGTGAAATCAGCCCCCCGAAAGCGATAGATGCTTTGATCCGCATCGCCCACCACAAAGAGGGAGCGATTGGTCCAGTCCCACTCGGAGCGGCGGGTCTCGCCGTTGGTTGCCAGCAGCCGGATCAGCTCGTACTGGGTGCGGTTGGTATCTTGGTATTCGTCCACCAAGATGTGCCGAAAGTGCTGGTGCCAGTAGGCCAAGACCTGCTCATTTTGACGAAAAAGCTGCACCGGGATCCAAATTAAGTTGTCGAAATCGAGGGCATTGTTGGCCGCCAGTTGATCTTCGTAGAGCTCGTAAACCTGAGCGAGGATGCGGCCTCGGAAGTTGGGCTGGTGGCGCTCTAAATCGCGAGGAGTCCAACCCTGGTTTTTGGCATTGCTAATGGCGTAGCGCACCGATCTTGGATCGAACTTGCGCTCATCTAAGTTGAGTTGCTTAGTTACAATCTCTTTAACCAGGGATTGGGCGTCCGATTCATCGAAAATCGAGAAGTTACGAGTCCACTTGCGTCCCTTGGGATCCTGGTATTTTTCAATCTCCAGGCGCAGGATCTGGGCAAATAGGCTGTGGAACGTACCAATCCAAAGGGGTTTAATCCAGCGGCGGTAAACCGCCGATTTCAGCCGCGTCGCCTGGGCCGGCTCCAGTTGCTCCAAGGGGATCCCAAACTGCTCCTGGGCCTCCTGCTGGGCAAAGAGCTGCTCGATGCGCTCTTTCATTTCGCGGGCGGCCTTGTTGGTGAAGGTCACGGCCAAAATCTCCCCCGGATCCACCCGATGGTGGCGGATGAGGTGGGCGATGCGATAGGCGAGGGTGCGCGTCTTGCCGGAACCTGCCCCCGCCACCACCAGCAAAGGGCCGCAAAAGTGTTGCACCGCTTGGCGTTGAGAAGGATTGAGGCCATCCAACAAGGAGCCAGAAGTCATATCTGCCGCCAACGAGAAACTGCTTTCCATTATGGGCGCAGGCTGGCTGGCAACCCAACAGGCTTGGGAAGCCCAAAAGGTACTCTAGAGCGCCAAAGCTAAAGATGAAGATTGGTTAAGATTTGGCCAGCTCACCCCAGAACTTGCTGCTATGAAACGAGTTTTGCTTAGTTGCGGGGCCCCACCTAATTGCTGCCCGCTTGGCTTTCCAAAAAGACTGGTCGCTTTGGGGGTTGCTACCTTTGCTCTCCTCTCCGCGGGCCCGTTGGCTCCAGCTCAAGCCGGCAACTGCCCCAGCAGCGGCAACCCCCAAGCCTCTCTTGACCTCAAGCTGGAAAGCGTTTCCGGGGATCGGCTCGACTTAAGTCAGTACGACGGCATTCAGGCCGTGATCTTGACCAACAGCCAAACCCGCTCCCAAGCGGAAGCTCTTTCCAAAAGCTTGGCCCTGGAGTTTGGGCAAAACCCTCGGCTGCGCCAGATCGTGTTGGTCGATGGCAGAGGGCTGTTGCTGGTGCGAAACCTGGTTTTACAGGCCATCCGCGAGAGCGCGCCCACGGATCCGCGCTTGGTTTCTCCGTTTGTCTATGTCTCCGTCGATTTTGAGGGAGCAACCATCCAGAGGCTGCAGGAGGTGGCTGCCGAGGTGCTGCCGGGGATCGATTTTCGCCGCCAGGCCGCCTTGCTGCTTTTGGACAACCAAGGCACCCTCCTGGGCGGGTTCGCCAACCTGGACCAGTCCAACCTCAGCATTCGTCAGTGCATTCGCACGCGCACTTGATTGCCCTGGATCCCGCTTTTCCGTTGCTTCCTCCCCAACCGCTAAACTGGTTCTAGCGAAGTCATGTGCAAACTTGAGAGCAAACCTGTCAGACGGCTTGGTGCCGGGATCCCATGCGTCGCCAGCTCAAGACCTTAAACCAAATCCTCGACTACAAGCTGGCCGATTTGCGGCTGTTTGGCCGCGCGGAGCTGAAGGGTCAGGTGCTGAATGTGTTGCTGGAACGGCTGCCCGGCGATGTGGTGGATACCCTGCAGGTGATGGAGGTGGTGCGCAACGCCGTGGAAGCCTCGCTGCTGCAGGGGTTGCGAAAAGTCAACGTTTACCTCTGGTGCCGCGGGCAAATGGATGAGGCACCGGAGTGGAGCGAAAGCTTCGCCGTAGAGCCATTGGTCTTGGCCCACCCCAAGGAGCCCCGCAGTCTTGCTTCCAGCTACCGACAAGACTATCCCGGCAGGCGCGTGCTGTTTTTCTGCCTAGGCCTTTGCCTGGCCGGCTTCTACCTGGTGGGGGGCTGGGAGCAGACGGGTTGGATCGACTGGATCCCGGTGGGGCTGGCCTTCGCCTTGGGGGTGTTCTTCCCCTGGCTCAAACGCTCCCTCAACCAATGGGTGCACCCCCTGTTTCTCCGCTTTGGTCTGGGGCTGGGGTTGGTCTTGCTGGGCCTGGCGGTGGCGCTGATCTGGCGGCAGGGCTGGAGCCTTGCCCGCGGGATCCTCGCCCTGCTGGCCTTTCTCTTGCTGGGCTTGGGAGCCTGAGATCTCTCACTCGGCCGTGGTGCCGCTGAAAACAGGCAGGGCTGGCCCGGTCATCCATACGTGTTGGGTATCGGGATCCCAGCGAATCTCCAGATTGCCTCCCGGCAGCTCTACCGTGGCTTGGGGCTCGGCCCGCTCTTCCAAAACGGCGGCCACCAGGGCGGCACAGGCGCCTGTCCCACAGGCCAGCGTCGCCCCTGCCCCCCGCTCCCAAACCCGCAGCCGCAGGCGGTTGGGGCCGAGCACCTGCACAAATTCGGTGTTGGTGCGCTCGGGAAAGGCTGGGTGATGCTCAAACAGGGGGCCTACCCTTTCCAAGTCCAGCTCCTCCAGGGATCCCTCTTCTTCCAAGAAGACCACACAATGGGGGTTGCCCATGCTCACCGCCGTCACCGGCCACTCCCGCCCGGCCACCGGGAGCGGTTGCCGAATCACCTTGGCATCCGGTTTGGCCAAAGTGGTGGGGACTTGCCCGGCCAAGAGGCGAGGGATCCCCATGTCCACCGTCACCAGGCCATTTGGCTGCACCCGCGGCACGATCCGCCCCGCCAAGGTGTGGATCGGGTAGGCACCGTCTCGGCCAGGGATCCCCAGATCCTGCAAAAAGCGGGCCAAGCAGCGGATCCCGTTGCCGCACATCTCCGGCTCCGAGCCGTCGCTGTTGAACAGGCGCATGCTGAAGTCGGCCCCCTCCTGCCCCGGCAGCAGAAAGATAACCCCATCTGCCCCCACGCCAAAGCGGCGGTTGCAGAGGGCAACGGCTTCCTCAGGCGTCAGGCAGGGCTGCGGCTGGTGGCGGTTGTCCACCAAGATAAAGTCGTTCCCCAGCCCCTGGTATTTGTGGAAAGAGAGACGGGAGGGCAAACGAACAGGCATGCAGCGGAACCGCAAAACAACCGGCTTCAATCCTCGTGCATCTCGTAGGGATCCTGCAAGTCCTTAGAAGGGGGGCCAAAGGCCGTGTAGATGGCAAACGCGGTGATGCAGATGGTAACTGCCGCGATCGCCACAATCAGGGAAAAGGTGGGCTCCATATCTTCGATCCTGAGGGTATTCGACTATAGTATTACACAAGTTTACAATTCATTGCCTGAGACAAAAGGGTTCGGCCAGATTCTGATAGCCTGATTTTAGGGGGCGGCTGTCTTGACGGTGCTGAGCAGCAGCGCTCCGCCGCCCTGATCACTCCCAACTTGATAAATCCATCCTGTCCTGTCTTTGACCTATCGCGAGAACCTATGGCCATTCGTACCAAACTGGGCGATCTGCTGCGTCCCCTCAACTCGGAATACGGCAAAGTGGCCCCTGGCTGGGGCACCACGCCCCTGATGGCGGTCTTCATGGCTCTGTTCGCCGTCTTTTTGTTGATCATTCTGCAGATCTACAACAAGTCGCTGCTCTTGGAAGACATCAACGTCTCTTGGGAGAGCCTCAGCTTCTGAGCACCTTTGGCTACCGTTGGCGCTGTTTCTGAAAAAATGCCGGTATCGAGAGGTTTTTGTGTCCCAGCCGGCACCAGTTTTCAGCAGACGGATCCCCAGCTTCTCCTCCTGAGTGCTGCTTCTATCTACAGGCTCCCCTGCCTTTGATGGGGAGCCCCTGGCTATCGACAACGAGGACGGACAGCTTCTAACAGACTCCTGGCCGCTGGGCAGGGGTTTCGATTTGGGTAGACTGGGAAGACCCAGGTATCCCCTGCCTGTAACCAAAAGCCAGGAGATGCTTCATGAGTCCCTTTG
>NZ_JANSJB010000056.1:13042-17567 GCF_047462355.1 Synechococcus sp. H55.9
AAAGAGCTAAGGATGTTCCTTCTGCCGGCTCCAGGGCAGGTTATTAGGCTAACTCCAGAGGAGTGCTTTGCCTGCCAAAATACAGATGCCCAAACAGGAGAGCCACTCCCCATTGAGCAAGATGTCAAGTTCTTGTAGTAGCGGCAGTGGGAGTTAGGAAACTCTGCTGGGGCTAATCCCACAGGACTAGGGCCATGTAGCTTAACCCCAATCAAGAGCTTGGCTCCAAGCGCAACAGGGATCCGTTGGGGGCATCGGTCAACAAGTAGAGCAAGCCATCCGGCCCCTGGCGCACATCCCGGATGCGACCCACCGCCCCTTGCAGCAGGCGCTCTTCTGCCACAACGCGATCCCCATCTAGTACCAAACGCGCCAAATGCTGTCCCGCCAAAGCCCCCACGAATAAGTTGCCCCGCCATTCAGGGAAGGCATCTCCTGTATAAAAGGCCATGCCGGAAGGGGCAATGGAGGGCGTCCAGTGCAGCAGCGGCGAAGCCAATCCAGGAGCTGCCGCCAGTCCTTGGCCAACCGGTTCGCCGCTGTACTCCCGACCATGGGTAATCAGGGGCCAGCCGTAGTTCACGCCGGGGGCCAAGATGTTGATCTCGTCCCCCCCTTGCGCCCCATGTTCGTGCATCCAAATGGCTCCTGTCTCGGGGTGGCGGGCCATTCCCTGAATGTTGCGGTGGCCATAGGTAAAAATTTCCGGCAAAGCCCCCGCTTGATTCACAAAAGGATTGTCCGCCGGGATCCCGCCTGTATCCGTAACGCGCAACACCTTGCCGGCGGCATCCCCCGGATCCTGGGCCCGATCCCGCTCGCCGCGGTCGCCGGTGCTGATGTAGAGAAACCCTTCTTCGTCAAAGGCCAGGCGGGAGCCGAAGTGCTGTTGGGCAGGCGTCTTGCGCTCCATGTCAAAAATCACTTCCAGATCCTGGAGTCCTCTTTCTCCCAGGCGGGCCCGCGCCACTCGCGTCCCCCCGCCGCCTGGCCCAGGAGCTGCATAGGACAAGTAGATCCAGCCGTTCTCTGCGTAGTTGGGGTGCAAGGCAATATCCAGCAGCCCTCCCTGGCCGCGGGCAAACACCTCCGGTACTCCAGCGATGGGCTGGGGATCCAACCCCTGCTCGGTAACTCGGCGCAGCCGGCCCGGACGTTCGGTCACCAGGATGGTTCCGTCTGGCAGAAAGGCCATCCCCCAAGGATGCTCCAACCCGCTTGCCAACGTCACGACCTGGAAGCGCTGCTCTGTCCTGGCTCTGGGCAGAGCTTGGGCGTGATCCCCCTGTTGCAGAGACATGACCGTTTCCGGTCTGACCGGGTAGGCCCCAACAGGGGCGGACAACCCCCCCAAAAGCAACAGCGAGGAGAGAAGTTTTATCGCCGGGATCCTCAGAGCCATTGCCACCTCGTTTTCGCGATGGATTTTGAGGTTTGAGCTAGCCAATCATTGCTGCTGCTCTTCTAAAAAGATGTACCGATGGGAGCAGAGTTGGCTGCGCACAAGAGTGGGGAGCTGCCTGCTCCCTTGCGGCCTTGGGTTAGCCTTGAGGGCAGCGATCTGCCCCCAAACCATGCTGGAAGCTAGCGAGATCTTCGGCCAGCCCCAGAGGCAAACCTGTGGATCCCTGCAGGAACTTCAGGCCCATCCCAGGGGGATCCGTCTCCTCTGTACTCAGGGCTGCTGGTCTGTGCAGGTGCTCACCCCTCGTCTGCTGCGGCTGCGCTTTAGCCCCAGCGGCGAGTTTTTGCCCCGTCGTTCTTGGGATGTGGCTCTGGCGGATGCAGAGTGGCCGCCGGCTCCTTTTGAGCTGCAGGAAAGCCCCACCCAAGTTCACCTCAGCACTTCTCTGGTGCAACTGCAGATCGACCGGGATCCCCTCTGCTTCAGCTTTCGGGATCCCCAGGGCCAGGTCTTTTGTGCCGATATCTCTGGGGGCCTCAGTTGGGGATCCGAGAGCATCCGCCTGGTTAAATCCCTCCACCCCGCCGAGCACATCTACGGCCTGGGAGAACGGGCTGGGCTGCTCAACAAGCGGGGCCGGCGCTACAGCCACTGGACCCGCGACTGCTGGGGCTACGACGCCCACAGTGACAACCTCTATCTGGCCATTCCCTTTGCCTTGCTCCTCCGCCCTGGCCTCTGCTACGGCCTCTTCCTGCACTGCACCCACTGGAGCCAGTTTGACCTAGGCCAGGCGGATCCTGAACAGTGGGCCATCGAAGTGTGCGCCCCCGAGCTGGACTACTACCTCATCTACGGCCCTACCCCCGCCTTGGTGCTCCAGACCTACACCCAACTCACCGGGCGAACCCCCCTGCCTCCGCTCTGGGCCCTCGGCTACCAGCAGTGCCGCTGGAGCTACGCCAGCGCTGCTCAAGTACAGAACATTGCCGAGCAATTTCGCCAGCGCCAGATCCCCTGCGACGTCATCTACCTGGATATCGACTACATGCGCGGCTACCGCGTTTTCACCTGGGATCCCCGCCGCTTCCCCGATCCCGCCCGCCTCACGGCGCAGCTGCATGAAGCTGGCTTTCGAGTGGTGGCCATTGGGGATCCCGGCGTCAAGTTCGATCCCGAAGCCGACTACGCCGTTTTTGACGAGGGCCTGGCCCAAGACTTCTTCATTCGCCGCGCCGACGGCCACCTCTTCCACGGCTATGTTTGGCCGGGCAAAGTTCTCTTCCCCGATTTCTCGCGCCCCGAAGTGCGGCAGTGGTGGGGATCCTGGCAGCGGGTTCTCACTCAAGCCGGTGTGGATGGCATCTGGAACGACATGAATGAGCCGGCCCTCAACGACCGCCCCTTTGGAGATGGGGGCCAAATTGTGGACATCCCCCCCGACGCCCCCCAAGGATCCCCCGAAGAGCGCACCACCCACGCCGAGGTGCACAACCTCTATGGCCTCCTGATGGCCCGCGCCTCCCGCGAGGGTCTAGAACAGCTCTGCCCCAACCAGCGCCCCTTTGTCCTCACCCGCTCCGGCTTTGCCGGGATCCAGCGCTGGGCTGCCGTCTGGACAGGAGACAACCAATCCTCCTGGGAACATCTGGAGATGTCCCTACCCATGCTCCTCAACCTGGGCCTGTCGGGAGTTAGCTTTGTCGGCGCCGACATCGGCGGCTTCGGGGGCAACGCCACTCCCGAGCTGTTTGCCCGCTGGATGCAAATGGGGCTCCTCTATCCCCTCATGCGCGGCCACAGTGCTCAGGGAACTCGCCCCCACGAACCCTGGAGCTTTGGCCCTGAGGTGGAAGCCATTGCTCGACAGGCCATCCAGCTGCGTTATCAACTGTTGCCCTACCTCTACAGCCTCTTCTGGGAGTCCAGCCAAACCGGCTCCCCCATCCTGCGCCCCCTGTTCTACGAATTCCCTGACGATCCCCAGACCTACGAGATCTCCGATCAAGCCCTGCTGGGATCCGCCCTCCTAGCTGCCCCCGTCGTCCGTCCGGGGATCCGCTGCCGCGCTGTCTATCTCCCGGCGGGCACCTGGTTTGACTGGTGGACAGGCCAGGCCCACCGCGGCCCTGGCTATGTGCTGGCCCCCGCCCCCCTTGACCAACTGCCTCTCCTTGTGCGCAGCGGCTCTATCCTGCCCTTAGCTCCTCCCTGCCAGTCCACCACCGACCTGCGCCGTGACCAACTGCGCCTTAAACTCTACCCCGGTGACGGCAGCTTCACCCTCTACGAAGACGACGGCCAAACCCTCGCCTACTCAAGCGGCCAGTGGGCCACCACCACCTTCCGCCTGCACCAGCAGGCCAACCAGCTCCTCCTAGAGATCGAGCCCCGCCACGGTGGCTGGATCCCACCCAAACGCACCTGGATCCTTGAGCCCCTTGGCCAGGCCCCCCTCCTCTTGCCCGACAGCGGCCAGGCCCAGCAGATCTGTCTGTCCAGCCCAGAAAGAGCCCGCCCCTAGTCAACTGCCCTCACCGCCTCCAGCAGCTCGCGGTTGTCCCGCTTGAAGATGGGCAGCCACTCCACATGCTGGTAGCGCAGGATCCCTTGGCTATCCACCACAAAATAGGCCCGCCGTATCCCCAGCAGACTATCCACCCCGTATTGCTGGCTCACCCTCCTGTCCACATCGCTCAGCAAAGGAAACTCCAGCTTGAGCTGCTCGGCAAAGGCTTCGTGCTTGGAGACAGGATCACTGCTAATCCCCAAGATCTCGCACCCTGCTGCCCGAAAAGCTCCCCAATCCTCCCGAAAACAGCGCATCTCGCTCGTACACACCGGCGAGAAGTCCGCCGGGTAAAAAGCCAGCAACACCTTGCTCTTGCCCCGATAGGCCCCCAGCGAAATCTGGGCCCCCTTCAGGATCCCTTTCCCCACTGCAGGCAGGCTGAAGTCAGGAGCTGCGGTCCCAATCACAATACCCATAGAGCCATCCGACCTCAAGATCCCCTCACCAGTCTAACGGCGAATCCGGATCCCTTCTCCGCCGAAAAAACTTTGAGTTATCTCTTGACGGGATGAGTTTATGGGGGTTAGGGTAGTAAAGCGCTGATGAGG
>NZ_JANSJB010000057.1:0-8634 GCF_047462355.1 Synechococcus sp. H55.9
TTGTGGATGGAAAGCAGAGTGTAGCCCAGGATCTCTTGGGCGCGGATGAGGTGGCACAAATAGGCGCGGCTGAAGTGGCGGCAGGTGTAGCAAGGGCACTCAGGATCGATGGGATCCAGGCTGCGGCGGTGTTCGGCATTCTTGATGTTCCAGCGTTGGCCGCGGCTGATCACGGTGCCGTGGCGGGCATAGCGCGTGGGAATGACACAGTCAAACAAGTCCATGCCGGCAGCCACTGCCGCCCGCATCTCGGCATAGGTGCCCACCCCCATGAGATAGCGGGGGCGATCGGCTGGCAAGAGGGGGGCTGTTTGTCGCACCACCGCGTGCATTAGCTCCACCGGCTCTCCTACGCTGACGCCGCCGATGGCATAGCCGGGTAGATCCAGCCGACAGACTTCTTCCGCTGCCTGCCGACGCAGCTCCGGGTAAACCCCCCCCTGAACAATGCCAAACAAAGCCTGATCGGAGCGGCGGTGGGCTTCCACGCAGCGCTTCAGCCATTGAGTAGTCCGCCGCACCGCTGCTGCCACCGCCTCAGGGCTAGCAGGATAGGGCGGGCACTCGTCAAAGGCCATGATGACGTCTGCCCCCAGAGCATTTTGGATTTGGATAGACAGCTCCGGAGTGAAATGGATAATACGGCCATCGCGGGGCGAGCGAAACGTTACCCCTTCCTCGTCGATTTGGCGGATGGCGCTGAGGCTAAAAACTTGGAAGCCGCCTGAATCCGTGAGGATGGGGCCTGGCCAGCCCATGAAGCGGTGCAGGCCCCCCGCCGCTTGAATGATCTCTTCGCCGGGCTGTAGGTGCAGGTGATAGGTGTTGCTGAGGATAATGTGGGCGCCGGTTTCCTTGAGTTGAGCAGGCGTGAGGGTTTTCACATTGGCCAGCGTTCCCACCGGCATAAAGCAGGGGGTTGGGATCTCGCCGTGGGGGGTAGTGAAATAGCCGGCCCGCGCCTGCGTGTTGGGGCAGGTGCCCTCGCAAACAAAAGTAAAAGCCGCCAAGGTTAGCGCTCTGGATCCACTGCCTGCGCAGCCGAGCTTAGCATAAGAATAGGATCCCCTTCTAAAGCCCCCCAGCCCTTGACAGGGATCCCCTTTCTTGGGCATTCTTATAGATCGCCGCGGAACTGGCGGAATGGTAGACGCGCTAGATTCAGGTTCTAGTGGCAGCAATGCCATCGGGGTTCAAGTCCCCGGTTCCGCATTTCTTTGGATTGGTTGCTACCTACTCCATCACCTCAACGTAGAGCAAGCTCTAAAAGAATCTTGCTTGGCTGCAGAACTCCTGTGAGGCCGGCAAAGGCCGTAACTTTTAGAGAGTCAGCTCTTTTTCGATTTGGGAGAGCTTGATACGAGCAAGAGCCAAGTTGCCTTTCTCTCGATCCAAAGCCAGATAGAAAAATAGCCCAGGTATGTGCTTAAGTAGATACATCAGGTGATACTGAGTCTCCAGAATAATAAGTATCTCTTCGATTCTGTCGGTGAACTTAAGAGACTCTGCAACTCGCATCTTGGCGCGGATCACCTCTGTGTTTCCGGCAATGGCCAACTCCAGATTAGCTTCGGGAAAGGCAGGGCTGTTGGTGCCCTTAAACCCCAGACACATTCCGGTCTTCCAGTCCCCCAAAGCGACGCCCAGTGCCCCGTCAATGGTGAGAGCCTTCACCAGACTGTCTTGAAGCTTGTTCATAAGGCTGCCCTATCCCAGAAGCTTGATCCTAAAGTGCGTCCGATCATGATAGGCCCTTCATTAGAAGGTTTCAACTTAAAAATACTAGAACTTGTTTATTATTAAGATAAGTACAACTAAATGCTAAATGCGTTAAGCGAGGGTCGTCGAGATTTTCTTGCCTTTACGTGTATCTGTATAGCTTCTTGAAAGCCAAGTCCCTGAGATCACGCTGGCTTTCTATGAAAACAAGGGCATCTCCCCCAAGGCAGGCAGTACGGCTCCCGCTTGGTTCGTTTGGGGGCATAGATCCTTGAGGATTTCGGCAAGGCGGTCGGGGAGTTATGCTGGGGTTGTCTCTTTTACCAGGCTGCTGAGGTTCACCCACGGCAGCGCCGGATCCCGTCTCTCCAGCTTGACCCATGCCCAAGGCTCCCCTTCCCCCCAACGAAGAAGAGCGGCTGGCTGCCCTACGAGAGTATCAAGTTCTCGATACAGCCCCTGAAACTGCCTTTGACGAGATCGTCCGGCTTGCTGCTTACATCTGCGGCACGCCCATTTCGCTAGTAACTCTTATTGACGAGCATCGCCAGTGGTTTAAGGCCAAGTTCGGCATTGAGGGTATCGAGGAAACGCCGCGGGATGTGGCCTTCTGTGCCCACGCCATTCTCTCGCCCAAAGAGCCGCTGGTGGTGCCCGATGCCACCCAGGATCCGCGCTTTGCCGACAACCCTTTTGTAACCCAAGAGCCGCATATTCGCTTTTACGCCGGTGTGCCCTTGGTAACGCCGGAAGGGCAAGCGCTGGGTACCCTCTGCGTGGTGGACTACCAACCCCGGCAGCTCAGCCCGGAGCAAGTGGAGCAGCTCAAGGCCCTGGCCCATCAGGTGGGGGCTCAACTGGAGCTGCGCCGCACCTTGCGGGAGTTGGCCAAGGCTCCCTTGCTTCCCAAAGCTGGCGAGAGCAAGCCTGCTCGCAAAAACCGCTTTCTCCTCAAGGTCAGTGCTGGCCTGGGCCTGGCTGCCCTGATCTTGGGCGGGATCGCCTACTCTGCCCAGCGCAACGCCAGTCGCCTGCCCCAACTGACGGAGCAAGTGGCCGATACCCTGGAAGTGATCCAGAACCTGGAAGGATTGCTCTCAGAGATCCGTGCTGCCGAGGCAGGTAAACGGGGTTACCTTTTGACCAACGAGACTCGCTACCTCGACGAGTACAAGGCCAGCCTTGAGGCCATTCCCACTCGTCTTAGCCGGCTGCAAGAGTTGACAGCCGACAACCCTCTCCAGCAAGGGCGCCTGAAGTGGCTGGAGCTGCTTTTGGAACAGCGTCTGAACCTTGCCCAAGATCTTATCCGGCTCCGGGATCAAGAGGGGCTGGCCGCTGTTCAAGAAGCCTTGAAGAAGGGCGAAGGGCAAAGGTTGATGGAGCGGATCGCCAACCTAGTGGAGGCGCTCCAGGAGCAAGAGCGGCTTCTGTTGCAGCAGCGCAGCGAGCAGTTCCAGCTTGCTTGGGTTAGAACCAATGCCATCCTGCTGGGGGGGCTGGCTTTTACCTACTTGCTGTTGGCCGCAGTTTATGTCCTCATTCGCCGCGAAACTGCCGAGCGGGAGCGGGCGGAAACCTTCCTCAAGCAAGAGCGGGACTTTACCAACGCCATCCTCGACACGGCAGGCGCTGTGGTGGTGGTCATGGATCCCGAAGGGCGCATCCTGCGCTTTAACCGCGCTGCCGAGCAGCTTTCTGGCTATTCGCTGGCAGAAGTCAAGGGCCAACTGCTCTGGGACTTGGGCTTGATCCCGGCGGAGGAGATGGCCGGCCTGAAGCAAGCTTTTCAACAACTTAAGGGCAGTCGCTCCCTTTTCTTGAATCGCTATGAAAACTTCTGGCGCACCAAGCAGGGGGCGCTGCGGCTCATTGCTTGGACCAACACCGCCCTGGTCAACGCCGAGGGCGAGGTGGAGTTTATCATCAGCACCGGCATCGACATCACCGAGCGCAAGCTGGCGGAGCTGGCTCTCAAAGAAAGCGAAGAGCGCTACCGGGATCTCTTTGAAAATGCCAGCGATCTCATTCAGGCTGTCGATGCCGAAGGGTACTTTCTCTACGTCAACCGCGCCTGGAAGGAGACCCTGGGCTACGACGAAGCTCAAATCCACCAAATGAGGGTTTTCGACATCATCCACCCCGACTATCGAGAGCACTGCCAGGTGGTTTTCCAGAAGCTTTTGGCTGGCCAACCTCTGGACAAGGTGGAGACGGCCTTTGTGACTGCCAAGGGCGAAACCATCTGGGTGGAGGGAAGTGTTAACTGCCGCCTTGAAGATGGGGTGATGGTCTCCACGCGGGGCATTTTCCGCAACATCACCGAGCGCAAAAAAGCTGCCGAGGAGCTGGAGCGGCAGAGCCGGCGGGCCCAACTGCTGGCCGATCTCAGCTTAAAGATCCGCCAATCGCTGGATATTGCCGAGATCCTGGAAACGGCAGTAACGGAGATCCAAGCCCTGCTCAGGGCGGATCGCGTTTTGGTCTACCGCTTCCAGCCGGATGGATCCGGGATCATCTCCAACGAGAAAACCCAGCCCGGCATCCCTTCCCTTTTGGGCGAGGTGATAGAGGATCCCTGTTTTCAGGAAAAATACGCTGAGCTCTACAGCCAGGGCCGGGTTCGCGCCATCAGCGACGTGGAGGCCGAAGGGCTGGAGCCCTGCTACCTGGAGCTGCTGCAAACAATGCAGGTGAAGGCCAACCTGGTGGTGCCCCTCTTCATGGAGCAGCGGCTATGGGGGCTGTTGTTGGCCCACCAGTGTTCTGCACCCCGCCAGTGGCAGCCGTTTGAGATCGAGCTGCTGGTACAACTGGCCAACCAAATCGGCATTGCCCTCACCCAGGCAGAGCTCCTGGAGCGGGAGCGCCAGCGCAGCCTTGAGCTAGAACAAGCCCGCAAAGCGGCAGAGCAGGCTTCTCAGGCCAAAAGCAGCTTCTTGGCCACCATGAGCCACGAGATCCGCACCCCCATGAACGCGGTGCTGGGGATGACGGGCTTGTTGCTGGAGACGCCCCTGACCCCCGAGCAGCGGGACTTTGTCGAGACCATCCGCATCAGCGGCGATGCCCTGCTGACCCTCATCAACGACATCCTGGACTTCTCCAAGCTGGAAGCCGGGGAGATGGAGCTGGAGATCCTGGACTTCGACCTGAGGGCCTGTTTGGAGGAGGTGGCGGATCTCTTTGCCCCCACTGCCCACGCCAAGGGCCTGGAGCTGGCGGTGCTTATGCCGCCGGAAGTGCCCCGCTATCTGCGGGGGGATGCGTCGCGGCTGCGCCAAATCCTCAACAACTTGGTGAGCAACGCCATCAAGTTCACCCATCAAGGGGAGGTGGTCATCCAGGCCGAGCTGCTGCAAAAAACGGCCACCCATGTCCAACTGCGGCTCTCGGTAAGGGATACAGGGATCGGGATCCCCAAGGAAGCGCAAGCCAAGCTGTTTCAGCCCTTCACCCAAGTGGATGCTTCTACCACCCGCAAATACGGGGGCACAGGGCTGGGCCTGGCCATTTGCAAGCAACTGACAGAGCTGATGGGGGGCAAGATCTTCCTAGAGAGCGAGGTGGGCCGCGGCAGCACCTTCAGCCTCGAGCTGACCCTGGAAAGACAACCCTACGCCCGACAAATCTCCCAGCACCCCGCCCGCATCCCTGTCACTCTTCAGGGCAAGCGGCTGTTGGTGGTGGACGACAACGCCACCAACCGCAAGATCGTCCGCTGCCAGGCCACCGCTTGGGGCATGGTGGTGGAAGAAGCCGAAAATGCCTACCAGGCTCTGGACAAGCTGCGCCAGGCTGCGCGGGAAGGGATCCCCTTCCCCTTGGCGGTTTTGGACATGCAGATGCCGGAGGTGGATGGGGAAACCCTGGGCCGCTGGATCAAGGCGGATCCCGAACTGTCCCCGACGCAACTGGTGATGATGACCTCGCTGGGGTTGGGGGAGCACTCCCGCCGCGCCGCCGAGATTGGCTTTGCTGCCTACCTAACCAAGCCGGTCAAGCAAACGCGATTGCAAGAAGCTCTGGTCATGGCCCTGGGCAAGTCTTCCGGCCTGGCCACCGCGCTGCTGGGCATGGGCCCACCCCTTTCGCAAAGTGCGCCCTCGGCCAGCCGCCCCCAGCAACCCCTGCGCATCCTCTTGGCCGAAGACAACCCCGTCAACCAAAAGGTGGCCCTGCGCCAGCTGCAGAGCTTGGGCTACCTGGCGGATGTGGTGGCCAACGGCCAGGAGGTGCTGGATTTGCTGCAGCAAGTCAAGTACGACCTCATCCTCATGGATTGCCAGATGCCGGTGATGGATGGCTACGAGGCCACCCGCCGCCTGCGCCAGCAGGAGCGGGGATCCGGCCACCGCACCGTGGTGATTGCCATCACGGCCAACGCCATGCAAGAGGATCGGGAGCGCTGCCTGCAAGCGGGCATGGACGACTATCTCAGTAAGCCGGTGCTAAAGGAGGATCTGGAAAAAGTGCTCAACCACTGGAGCCAAAGGATCGCCCCTTCCGCAGCAGGAGCAGCCAACGGGGCGGCTTCGTCCGATCCGCCTTCTCCTGAAGCTGCCGGCGGTGACCCTGCTCCCACGCTGCCCTACCCCATCGACGCCGCCTACTTGGAGCGGGTTACGGGAGGTGACCGCCAGTTTCAGCGGGAGCTGCTGCAGGTGTTTGTCCAAGATGGCCAGGACCAGTTGCCGCGGCTGCGCCAAGCTCTTGCAGCGGGTAATGCCGAAGACTTGAGGAAAATTGCCCACCGCCTCAAGGGAGCTAGCGCCAACGTGGGAGCTAATGCCTTTTGTCAAGTAGCCCGCGAGCTAGAACACCTGGGGGTGCAACTGGCGCAGCCGGGATCCCCGGCTGATGACCCAAAATGGGCAAGCGCTTCCCAGGGCCTGGAGGAGCTGGAGCGCATCTTGGCCGACATTTGCCAGTACCTGCAGGAATTGGAAGGCTAGGGCGATCCCAGACTTGTCGCCCTCACCCCCAGCCCCTCTCCCAAAAGGAGATGGGGATCAAGCGGCGAACCATTGGAGGTAGGAGGAACAAATTGGCGCGGCTGTTTGGCTGCGCTCTGGCTCGGAACTGCAGCAAAAGCCCGGCTGCTTGATCAGTCTGGAAGAGGACAGCCGGGCAGAAAGTATCTAGCTAGTGCTTCGACCCAATCAGGCGGGCTGGGATCACATCAGGCCAATTTGAGAGAGGATCCCTTGGCCGGTCAGCAACTCGGTGGCCACGCCGATCACAAAGCCCAACATCGCCAGACGGCCATTCCATTTTTCGGCAAAGGTGGTAAAGCCGAACTTAGCTTCTTGGTTTTCCATAGTCTTAACTCCATCAAGGGGTGACATCTCTAATGTGGCTCAAGTATTAAAAACTGTCAAGTTTTGTGTCGAGAGCTAACAAGTGCAGCTTCTCCCCTTGACTCAGCGCCTTTGGTATTGGCGGTCGCCAAACAGGACTTGCCGTTCCTCGTCGCTGAGGGGCTGGTCTGGGGATCGGCGCGCCTCTGCCAACAGTTGCAGGCCCTTCTGCACAGCAGGGCGGGCCTCGATGGCTGCCAACCAGCGTTTGACGTTGGGGAACTCTTCGATGTTCAGCCCCTGCCGTGGGTAGCTTCGCATCCAGGGGAAGCTGGCAATGTCGGCGATGGAGTAGTCGCCCGCCAGGTACTCCGACTCGGCCAAGACCCGTTCCGCCACGCCAAACAAGCGCCGGGTCTCGTTAACGTAGCGGTCGATAGCATAGGGGATCCGCTCTGGGGCGTAGTGCTGAAAGTGGTTGGCCTGGCCCATCATCGGCCCAATGCCGCCCATTTGGAACATCAGCCACTGGATGACGCGATAGCGGGATCCGATGTCGCTGGGCAGGAGTTTCCCGGTTTTCTCGGCCAGGTACATCAAGATGGCGCCCGACTCGAACAGGGCATAAGGCCGGCCTCCAGGCCCATCGGGATCCACAATGGCCGGTATTTTGTTGTTGGGGCTGATCTTGAGAAATTCCGGGTCGAACTGGTCGCCGCGGCCAATGTCGATGGGAATGACCCGGTAGGGGATCCCTAGCTCCTCCAGCAGGATCGAGACTTTGTAGCCGTTAGGGGTGGGCCAAGCGTAGAAATCCAGCATGGGCAAGGGTTCTTAGGCCGGTTGTTCTGCCCATTCTAGCCCGCCTACCCCAAAGCCCCCGGCATCAACCCCTTAGTGTTGGTTTTTCCTAAGCTTAAATCGGTTTCTTCCAATACACCAGCCCATCTTCTCCGTTGTTGTAATAGCCCTTGCGGCGTCCCAGCAATTGAAACCCTGCCGATTCATAGAGGTGGATGGCGGCGTGGTTGGAAGCCCTCACTTCCAACGTGGCCCAGCGACAGCCTGCTGCTCTAGCTTGGTCTAGGAGCGCTTCTAGGATCCTGCGGCCCAAGCCTTGTCGCCGGTGACCGGGATCCACCGCCAGCGAGATGATGTGGGCTTCTTCTTCGATGCGCCAGAGGATGCCAAAGCCCACCAGCGCTGGTGCTGTTTGCGTCGCGAGGTCTGGAGAGGGAAGGGAGAACTCTGTTCGGCCCAAGCCATAGGAAGCGCCAACGGCAACCGGTTCCGCCACAACCCCAATCACCGTGCTGGTGGGCCGTTCCAGCTCCGCGCGATACCCCTGTTCCCCCCAGTGTCCGCCGTAGCAGCGTCGATCCAGCTCCAGCAATTGGGGCAGGGCGGTGATGTCGAGCATCTGCAGCCGATAACTTGTGCTACCCATGGTGGTCTAGTCCCGCAATTCGCAGAACTCCGATAGCAACAACTGCCCAAAGGGATCGTCATCCGGGGCGGCGTAGGGCAGGGCTCGGCGGCTAAGGCTCAAGATCTGGCCCCCCGATTGGGGATGGGGCTTGAGCTCGTAGTCGATCCCTTCTTGGAAGCCGGCCTC
>NZ_JANSJB010000057.1:8734-17372 GCF_047462355.1 Synechococcus sp. H55.9
GGCACATCCCGCCGTTGCAGGGCCGCGATCAGGGCTTGGATGGCTGGAGAAAAGGTGGGATCCATGGCTGGGGATACCAGAGGGCTTCGAGGGTATGGACAAGGTCTGCCGCTTCCGCGGGAGAAGGAGGATGGGGTAGACAGACCGTGACATGGCCCAGCTTGCGCCCGGGGCGGGCAGGGGTTTTGTGGTACCAGTGCAGCGTGGCATTGGGGATCCCCGCCAGGCGCTGCCGCTTTTGGGCATAGTCACTGCTGGAGTGCTCATAACCCAAGAGGTTCACCATCACTGCCCCCCCACACTTGAGGGAGGGATCCCCCAAGGGGAGGCCGGTGATGGCCCGCAGGTGCTGCTCAAATTGCGAGGTGTGGCAGGCTTCCAGGGTGTAGTGGCCGGAGTTGTGAACCCGCGGTGAGATCTCGTTGATCCAGATCCCGGCCTTGGGGTGGGGCGGCGGCACCCAGAAGAGCTCGATGGCGAACACACCCACCGCGTCCAACTTGTCCATCACCTTGACCGCCAGGTCGCGAATCTCGGCCTCGACAGTCGGGGGAATGCGGGCGGGCGCCAGCACATAGCGGCAGACCTGCTCGATCTGCACAGTTTCCACCACCGGGTAGAGTTGGATCTCCCCCGCCAGCCCGCGGGCCACGATCACCGCCAGCTCCCGCTCAAACGGGATCCACTCTTCCAGCAGCAGCGGGATCCCGGCATACTCGGCCAGAGCCTGTTGCAAGGTTGCTCGGTCGGGCAGGATGCGGGTGCCCTGGCCATCGTAGCCCTGCCGCCGCCGCTTGAGCACCACCGGAAAGCCCAACCCAGATAAGTCTGCCGTCTCCGCAGGGCAAAAGGCCGGCACCGGCACCCCCAACTCCGCCAAGAACTGTCGTTGGTGCAACTTGTCCAGCAGCGGCTCTAGGGTGCTCAGGCGAGGGCGAAAGCGGGATCCCTGCGGATCCAACTTGCGCAGCTCCGGCAGCGGGATGAACTCGTTCTCAAAAGTTACCACCGGGCAGCGTTGCAGCAACTGGGCTGTGGCCTGAGTGTCCGTCACAGCACCCCAGACCACACCGTCGGCTACTGCCGCCGCCGGATCGGTGGGGGCAGCGGCCTGCACGATCAGCGGGATCCCCAAGGGGCGGGCCGCCAAAGCCAACATCTGCGCCAACTGCCCGCCGCCGATCACCCCCACCGGTTGGAAGCTCTGGGTTTTTGGGGATACCTGGGGTTCCACCACTGTCTCGCTATACTGACAGGTGTGCTGCTATCTGTTGCATCTTGGATCCAGAAATCATTATGGGATCCCTTGCCCTCGAGCGCTAGGAGCAAAACAGTGCAATCCCCTCAACCCTCTGAGCTCAGAGCTTTGATTGACCGGGCCTTGGCAGATAAGGTCCTAACCCGTGCTGAACAACAGCAGATCCTCAATGCCGTCATGGCCGATCAAGAGATTTCCCCAGAAGAGCACGAGCTGCTGGAATTGGTTGTGGAGCGCCTAAGCAGCGGCGAGATCCGAGCCGTCGATTGAACCCCATCCCCAGGTTCTCCTCAAAACTTCGGAGAACGGATCCCTACTTGGGCTGCCGGGCACTCTGTCGTCCTGGGCCAGTTCCGGTGGGCGGATCGCCTAGAATAATTCAGAACCCACCTGTTTCTGCTGCCATGAGTTCTCGCTCTTCAGATTGGTTCACGCGGGCTCGCCACCTTTTCTACGGCGCGGCCACTGCCCTGGTGGAGATCCTCCAAGACCCGGAAAAGCGGGCCGAAAACCTCAACCGCCTCTCGATGGATCTGGCGCAACTGGCAGCAGAACTGGAGCAAAAGGGGGAGCTGATCGAACAGGAAGCCGTTCGTTACGTCGAAGGTCTCAGGGATGCGGCTGCCAACGCCCCCGCCCCAGAGAGCGAGAGGCCCGCCCCTGCCGAGAGCAGCCCCCCGACCACGGCTTCCCCTGCCCCTATCTCCAAAGAAGAGATGGCCGAGCTGATGGAGCTGATCCACCAGATCGAGTCTTTGCGCCTGGATCTGGAGCGGTTGCGCACCGAGCCTCCCTCTGCCTCGTCCTGAGTCTTGTGCGGTTCGACGTCATCACCCTCTTCCCAGAATTTTTTGCAACGCCGCTGCGCATCGGGCTGGTGGGCAAAGCCCTGGAGCAGGGGATCGCCGAGGTTCACTGCACCAACCCGCGGGACTTTGCCACCGACAAGCACCGCCGGGTCGATGATGAGCCCTACGGGGGTGGGGTGGGCATGGTGCTCAAGCCAGAGCCCTTTTTTGCTGCCGTCGCCTCCCTGCCCCGCCTGGATCCCCGCGAGATCATCTTGCTCACGCCGCAGGGACAACCGCTGCACCAGGCGCTGCTGCAAGAACTTGCCCAAAAGGCGCAGCTCATCCTGCTCTGTGGCCAGTACGAGGGCTTTGACGAGCGGATCCGCCAATATCTGGCCACCCGCGAGGTGTCGCTGGGCGATTTTGTCTTGACGGGGGGGGAGATCCCGGCGCTGGCCCTGATCAACGGCGTGGTGCGGCTCTTGCCGGGTACAGTTGGTAAGATAGATTCGCTGAGGAGCGAAAGTTTCGAGACGGGGCTGCTGGAGTATCCCCAGTACACCCGTCCGCCGGAGTTTCAAGGGCACAAGGTGCCGCCGGTGCTTCTCTCAGGCGACCACCGAGCCATCGCCCGTTGGCGTCTGCAACAGCAGTTGGTTCGCACCTGGCGAAGGCGGCCAGACCTGTTGGCCAAACGCCCCCTCACGCCCGAAGAACAACAGTTGCTGGCAGAGGGGCTGGCCGAGCAGCACACCGATGTAGAGGAACAGGATCAATGTTTGTAAACCGTCTCCGCTCCCCCCTCAACCCCCGGCGCGGGATCCCTGCGGCCCTGGGTCTGCTTCTGCTGGGGATCCTGGCCAGCGCCGAGGTTGCCTTGGCCCAAAGGGGAGATGTCAATGAGGCCATCCGCCGCGACCGCAACGTCCAGTTGTTCGACGGCACCAGCATCGACATGAACGATCTCCTGCGGGCCGTCGAGTTTCTCTCCCGGCAAAATGCCGCCTCGCGTTGGGACAGCCGGGCAGAGATCGACGCAGCGGTAGAGCAATTCAACCAATCCCGCCGTCGCTCTCTTCCGCTTTCTCCCGGCTCCTTGACGCCTGAGCCCGCCCCTTGAGTGGGATCCCACCCCCGCCAGATCTGTTAGGATCACAAAGCTAATCTTGTGTGCGCTGAAAGGTGGCGCACCGTTTTCGGGATCCAGCAGGAGATACCGCCGTGGTTAAGAGCACCTCTTCCAGCAAAGCCGATACGGAGCAACGTTTGGATCCCGCCAGCCGGGGCCACTCCAAAGACAGTTCCACCGAACCCAAAGGAATCCCGGGCTTTATCCAAGAGACCCGTGCGGAATTGGGCAAAATTGTCTGGCCGAGCCGCCGGCAATTGATCGGCGAGTCGGCAGGCGTCTTGCTGATCGTGTTGGCTTTTGCTTCCTTCATCTACCTGGTCGATCAACTGTTTGCCTGGGTAGCCACTCAACTGTTCTCGTGATGTTTTGTCCTAGAGGATCCCTGTCTTTGGGGGCAAGAGAGCTATGGATGGCTACAGGGAGGATGCGAGGTGATGAGCACAGAGCAGCAGAAACGTCGTGGGCGCCCTGTGGAACACTTTGAGCCTGCAGACGCGATCCCGGAAATGGAGGAGGGGGAAGGACAAGGTCGCCGTAACCTGCGCTGGTACGCGGTGCAGGTGGCCTCAGGCTGCGAAAATAAGGTGAAAAGCACCCTGATGCAGCGGGCGGCTGCTTTGGATGTGGCAGATCAGATTGTCGAGGTGGTGATCCCGAAGCGGACGGGCTTCAAACTGGATCGAGCCGGCAAGCGCCAGGAACAAGAGGAAAAGGTCTTTCCCGGCTATGTCCTGGTGCGCATGGATCTCAACGACGACACCTGGATGGTGGTGAAAACCACCCCCAACGTGATCAACTTTGTCGGCACGGAAGAAAAACGGGCCTACGGTCGTGGTCGGGGCCATGTGACGCCGCGGCCCCTCAGCCAGAGCGAAGTTCAGCGTATCTTCAGCAGCGTCGAGGTGGAGGAAGTGCCCCTCAAAATCCAGATGGCGCCTGGGGATCGCATCGAAGTCCTCTCCGGCCCCTTCCAGGGTTTCTACGGCGAGGTGGTGGATGTCAGCCCGGAGCGGGGCAAGCTCAAGGCTTTGATCTCGATTTTCGGGCGCGACACCCCGGTAGAATTAGAGTTTGGTCAAGTGCGAAAAGAGGTGTAACCGCGTTTCATGGCTAAGAAGTTGGTGGCCGTGGTCAAGTTGGCCATTCAGGCGGGCAAGGCCACCCCCGCCCCTCCCATCGGCCCGGCCCTGGGCCAGCACGGGGTCAACATCATGGCCTTTTGTAAGGAATACAACGCCAAAACGGCGGATCAAGCCGGTATGGTGGTGCCTGTAGAGATCTCCATCTTCGAGGATCGCAGCTTTACCTTCGTCCTCAAGACGCCACCGGCTTCGGTGTTGATCAAGAAGGCTCTGGGTATTGAGTCCGGCTCCAGCGAGCCCCACAAAACCAAGGTGGGATCCCTGACGCGGGCGCAACTGCGGCAGATCGCCGAGCAGAAGCTGCCGGATTTGAATGCCCACGATGTGGAGGCGGCCATGAAAATTATCGCCGGCACCGCCCGCAGCATGGGGGTGACGGTGGTGGATTGATGAAGGATCTTCAGTCTGATTGTTGTCTTGAAGTTTTGGGGGAGAGAGGTTCTCGCCAGTACCCCGAGGAGAAACGATGGCTCGAAAACTGTCCAAACGTATGCAGGCTTTGCGGGAGAAGGTGCAGCCCATTGCCTATCCCCCCGCGGAAGCTTTGGCCCTGATGAAGGAGACGGCCACCGCCAAATTTGACGAGGCGGCAGAGGTTCACATCCGCCTGGGGATCGATCCCAAGTACGCCGACCAACAACTGCGCACCACCGTCGTCTTGCCCAGGGGCACCGGCCAAGAGATCCGGGTGGCGGTGATTGCCCGCGGCGAGAAAGTGACGGAAGCCCAAAATGCAGGGGCGGATCGGGTTGGGTTTGAAGACCTGATCGAGGAAATCGGCAAGGGCATGATGGATTTTGACCTGCTGATCGCCACCCCCGATGTGATGCCCCAAGTGGCTAAGCTGGGGCGGCTGCTGGGGCCGCGCGGCCTCATGCCCTCTCCTAAGGGGGGAACGGTGACCATGGATCTGGCTCAGGCCATCAAAGAGTTCAAAGCCGGCAAGCTGGAATACCGGGCCGACCGCACCGGCATTGTGCATTTGATCTTCGGCAAGTGCAAGTTCCCCGTCGAAGCGCTGCTGGAAAACCTGAAGGCGGTGCAGGAATCCATCGATCGCAACCGTCCCTCTGGGGCCAAGGGCAAGTATTGGCGAACCCTACACGTTGCTGCTACAATGGGTCCCTCGATCGAGGTTGACATCAATGCCCTGCGGGAGCTGAAGCTGGCGACTTAAGCCTGGCTTTGGCGCTGCGATGGGAGAAGAGGGTTTGAGTTGACGGATTTACAGGAGGATCCCGGCAAAGCGTCTTTATACAGCCGAATATCGAGCCGAAGACAGCAGGTGCCCACGGGCTTAATGTCCTGCCGAGGTTTGAGCACAGTCTAGAGGGATCCCTTCTGGGGTCGCTTTTGATGGAGCGCTTATCTCAGTGCGTCTCGGCCTTGGCTGGGACGCATTTTGTTTGGCGGATCTCTCTTCCACCGGCAATCCCCATTCAACCCTGGGTGACCATTGACAACAAAGGAGGTGAGCGCATGGGCAAGCAACCTGTAGCGAAGAAAGCGGAGATCGTCGATGAGGTGCGATCCCTGCTGCAAGCCAGCCAAATGGTGCTGGTGATCGACTACAAGGGGCTGACCGTTTCGGAGATGAACCAACTGCGGGCAGAGCTGCGCAAGTCGGATTCGGTTTGCATGGTTGTTAAGAATACCCTGATGCGGCGGGCCATCGCCGACCAAAAAGCTTGGGCAGGGGTTCTCCCCTTCTTGGCAGGGCCGACGGCCTTTATCTTGATTCGGGGCGATATTGCAGCTGCCCTGAAGGCGTATCAAGATTTTGCCAAGCAAACCAAGAAAACCGAGTTCCGTGGCGCCGGTATCGAGGGGCTATCCCTGACCTTGGATCAGGCCAAAGCCATCGCCGAGCTGCCGCCCAAGGAGGTGCTCATGGCCCAAGTGGCGGGCGGCCTTAAGTCGGTGGCCACCGGCTTGGCGGTCGGGATCAATGCGGTGCCCACCCAAGTGGCGCGCGGCATCCGCGAGATCCCGGCCTCGCTGGGGCGGGCCATCCGGGCCATTGCCGACAAAGAGGCCGCCTAAAGGGCTTCAGCCCAAACCTGACGTTAACCATTCTGTTACCCCTAAGGAGAAACCATCATGCCTTCAGAGCGCGTTGCAAAAATTTTGGAAGAGTTGAAAGCCTTGAGCTTGCTGGAAGCTGCTGAGTTGGTAAAAGCCATCGAAGAAGCCTTTGGCGTCAGCGCGGCGGCCCCAGCCGGCGGTATGGTCATGGCCGCTCCCGCGGCCGCAGCGGCAGCAGCTCCGGCGGCAGCCCCTGAGCCGGTGGAGGAGCAAACGGCCTTTGATGTCATCCTCGAGGCTGTGCCAGCCGACAAGAAGATCGCCATCCTCAAGGTGGTGCGCGAGTTGACCGGCTTGGGCCTGAAAGATGCCAAGGATCTCGTCGAGGCCGCTCCCAAACCGGTCAAGGAGGGAGTTGCCAAAGAGGAAGCCAACGACATCAAGAAGAAGCTGGAAGAAGCCGGCGCTACTGTCAAGATCAAGTAGTTGCAGGGAGAGCGCCGCTCTCTGTTCTGACTAGAAAGCAAACCAAACCCAAGAGAGGGGCTGTTGTAGCCCCTCTTTGGCCGTTGCCCACCTGACTCCGTTGACGTGGGTTTCAGATCCCTGCGATGCCGAAGATTGACGTGCTGAGCGGATCCCTGCAGGCTAGCTCAGCCCAGAATCCAAGAGACTAACTCGAACCCCAGGCACCGCCACAGGCCCTGTCCACCTTTGGGGTTCTGCTTGTCGGCTATGGCTCTAGGCCATGGACTTGCGGCGGTTGCGCCGGACGGCTACCGCTTTGCGCTTGCGCTTTTCCAGGTTGGTTTCAAAGTGGCGATGGTTGCGCAGATCCCGCAAAATGCCCGCCTTGGAGACCTGGCGCTTGAAGCGGCGCAGCGCCGATTCGATCCCTTCGTTTTCGCCAATCGTCACCTGAGTCATAAAGAAGCTATCTCCTCCGTCGATGAGTAGAACGAAAGCACAATCGGGATCCCTATCCTAAACCATCTCCGCCCTGCTGCTGACGGTTACAGGGCGCGGCTGCCAAAGTTGAGGCCCGAAACCACCTCACCCTCTCTCAAATTCACGACAAACGAGGCCGTTGTTCCGGTGGAAGGCGGCGGAGAAGGCGTTGGCGTTGGGCTGGGGGCGCTGCCGATTACGGATTGTACAAAACCCACAAAGCTGGACACCCGCGTGTACACCCCATAGAAATTGGGCTGGGCGCAGCCTTTGCCAAAACTGGTGATCCCGGCCAGCGCAAAGCCGCTGCCGCTGGGCACGATCAAAGGCCCACCGCTGTCCGCCTGACAAGTATCGACTCCCCCCTGGGGAAAGCCGGCGCAGAGCATGGTGTCTAAAATGGTGCCATTGTAGGACTGGGGCGCGTTGCACACCTCGTTGGCGACGATGGGAACTTCGGCCTGTTGCAGATCCAGAGCAAAGCCGCTGGGTTCCTGGTCAAGGTCGCGGGGGAAAGTGGCTCCCCAGCCGAGGATGGTGGCAAACGTGCCGGGGGCGGTCAGGCTGGTTTGGTTGGGCTGCACCAGCGGCAGGGTAGCCAGAGCCACCGGCCGAGAGAGGCGCACCAGGGCGATGTCGTTCCCCCCCAGTTGCCCCACCCGCGGATTGTAGCCGGGGTTGATGACGATCTGTGCGGCGCGAATGCGCTGGCCGGCACCGATTTGCAAGCGGTTGGTACCCAACAACAGATCCAGGTTGCGCGCGTTCACCACCTGCTGGCCTTGATCGTTGAAAAAACAATGGGCGGCGGTGAGCACCCACTCCGGGGCAACCAGGGATCCAGCGCAAAACTGCGCCTGAAAAGGATCCGGCTCAGCCGCGTTCAACAGGGCCACCATCCAGGGAAAGGCCCCCGGCTGAGCAGGTCTGCCGCCGACAATCCGCTCCAGCCCCGATCCCGCGCGCGGCGTGGTGAACACCCGCCCCGGAGGCAAAAGGGCGGTGACGCGGTAGGTGCCGGGGGGCACGTTGAAAAAGCGGAAGTTGCCGTTGGCATCGCTGAGGGTGCTGGGCTCCCCCCCATCGAGGCGGCCATTGCCGTTCAAGTCCAAAAAGGTGGTGATGCTTGCCAGCCCTGGTTCTCCCGGATCCCGCAGGCCATTGCCGTTGAGGTCGTCAAAATGGGATCCCTCGATGCCTCCTGCAGGAGGGGCCGGGAGTGGCGGCAGGGGGCGACCGGAATCCCCTCCGCCACAGGCGCTGAGGCCCAGAGCCAGCCACAGCCCTACCAAAGGAGACCAAGAGTGAGGCCGGCTGAGACGGACGCGGAACTTTGAGGGAT
>NZ_JANSJB010000058.1:0-2059 GCF_047462355.1 Synechococcus sp. H55.9
GCCATTGTCCACGATGAGCCGGGCATCACGCGGGATCGCCTCTACCAAGAGGTGGAGTGGAACGGGCGCCGCCTGCAGGTGGTGGATACCGGCGGCCTGGTCTTTGGCGACGACAGCGAGTTCTTGCCCCACATCCGCCAGCAGGCCATGGCGGCGATGGCGGAGGCGCACGCTGTGATCTTTGTGGTAGATGGCCGTGAGGGACTGACCCCCGCCGATCGGGAAGTGGCCGATTGGCTGCGCAAACAACCCCTGCCGGTGGTGGTGGCCGTCAACAAGTGCGAGTCGGGGCAACTGGGCCTGGCCCAGGCGGCGGCTTTTTGGGAGTTGGGGCTGGGGGAGCCGATCCCCTGTTCCGCCATCCACGGCAACGGGGTGGCCGAGCTGTTGGAGGCGGTGCTGCCCCATTTGCCTGAGGTAGACGAAGCTGCAGCAGCAGCGGATCCCATCGCCGTGGCCATTGTGGGCCGGCCCAACGTGGGCAAGTCCAGCCTGCTCAACCGCTTGGTGGGATCCCAGCGGGCCATCGTCAGCCCCATTGCCGGCACCACCCGCGATGCCATCGATACCGTCGTTACCTGGGAAGGGCAGCCCTACCGTCTCATCGACACCGCCGGGATCCGCAAAAAAAACCGGGTGGAATATGGAGTGGAGTTTTTCAGCATCAACCGCGCCTTCAAAGCCATCCAGCGCTCGGACGTGGTGCTGCTGGTCATTGACGCCCTCGAGGGAGTGACCGAGCAGGATCAGCGGTTGGCCGGCCGCATCGAAGAAGAAGGCCGCGCCTGTATCGTCGTCGTCAACAAGTGGGATGCCGTCGAAAACAAAGATACCTACACCCTCAACGAGTTCACCCGCGAGATTCGCGACAAGCTTTACTTTATCGACTGGGCGCCGCTGCTGTTCATCAGCGCCCTCACCGGGCAGCGCACCCACAAGATCTTTGCCCAGGTGAATACGGTGGTGGCCGCCCATCGCAAGCGCATCGCCACCGCCGTGGTCAACGAGGTGCTCCAGGATGCCCTCGCCTGGCAATCGCCCCCCGCCAACCGCCAAGGCAAGCAGGGCAAAATCTACTACGGCACCCAAGTGGCGGAGCAACCTCCCACCTTTCTCCTGTTTGTCAACGATCCCGATCTCTTCAAAGACAACTACCGCCGCTACTTGGAAAAGCACTTCCGGCAAAACCTCGACTTCACAGGCACCCCCATTCGCTTTCGTTGGCGCGGCAAAGCCGAGCGCCTCGTGGGACGGGCAGTGCAAAAATTAGAGGGATCCCTGGCCTCTCGTTAGGCCCTCTGGAGGACGGAGCTCTATTCTGAAAGCCTATGGCTGTGGATCCCAACGTCAAAACCCTGGTGGAGAATCGTCGCGCCCGCTTCGAGTACGAAATCTTGGAGACCTACGAAGCCGGGCTGCAACTGACCGGCACAGAGGTGAAATCGATACGGGCGGGCAAAGCCAACTTACAAGACGCTTTTGCCCTCTTTCGCGATGGCGAGGCCTGGCTGCACAACCTGCACATCTCCCCCCATGGCACCGCCAGCAAGGTGTTCAACCACGATCCCACCCGCCGCCGCAAGCTGCTGTTGCACCGCCGCGAGATCGACCGGCTGCGGGGCCTGGTGGAGCAAAAGGGCCTGACCGTGGTTCCCCTGAGGCTGGTGCTCAACCGCGGCTGGATCAAAGCCCATCTGGGCGTGGCCCGCGGCAAAAAGCTCCACGACAAGCGGCAGGCCATTAAAGAGCGGCAAACCCAGCGAGAGATCCAGCGAGAGCTAAAGGGGCGCTAAGGCTCGCCAAGCTTCCGGCAGCTTCCAATGGGGTGGCCAGCGGGGCAGCCTAGGCGATCCCAAATGCCGCTGGAGCCCTTCGTTGCAGCGATTTCCAGTTTTCCCCTCCCTTGGGCAGAGAGGCTGGGGGTGAGGAATCCTCCGATAGGCTTGGAAGCAAAATCCAACTCGGTCGGCTGCAGGGGGAGGGAAGGAGCCGCCGCCAGCAAGTTCTAGGCACCAGGGAGGGGGAAGAAGCGGTCGGTGGTTTTCACCCGCTCACACCA
>NZ_JANSJB010000058.1:2159-9019 GCF_047462355.1 Synechococcus sp. H55.9
AGACTCCGTTGAGCTGCAGGGGCTTTGCTATCCAGGCTGACGCAAGAATTCCGGCCAGAATCCAGCATCGTGGTCTATAAACCAGCCCCATCGAGACGCTCCCTGCCGCCGGCGCTGCTCCCAGAGGAGAGTCTACATTTCGGCGCTAGGGGGGCATAGCCCTATAGCCCAAGTCGCGCAGGAGGTGCTCGGAGCGCCGCCAGTGGGGCCGCACCTTGACGAACAGCTCCAGGTAGACCTTGCCCAGGATCAGCTTTTGAATCTGTAGACGGGCGGCCTGGCCGATCTGCTTGAGCCTTTCCCCGCCTTTGCCGATGAGGATCCCTTTTTGCGAGTCCCGCTCCACGTAGAGGGTGGCCAAGATGCGGGTGACGGTGGGGGTTTCTTCCACCTGGTCGATGGTCACGGCCACCGAATGGGGCACTTCCTCGCGGGTATGCAGCAGCACCTGTTCGCGGATCAGCTCTGCCATAATGAACCGCTCCGGCTGATCCGTCACCAAATCCGGCGGGTAGTAGTAGGGGCCGGTGGGCAGCAGATCGATGGTGGCCTGGATGAGGGGCGCCAAACTGCCGGGATCCAGCGCCGACACCCAGATGACAGGGGCACCGGGGCGCAGGGCTTGGTAGCTCTCTTGGTGGGCCTGGCGCGCGGCAGACTCTTTGGGCAGTAGATCCACTTTGTTGCAGACGAGGATGCAGGGGGTAGCAGCAGGGATCCGCTCGGCGATGAAAGTGTCCCCACGTCCCGCCGGCACCGAGCCATCCACCACGAAGAGGATCACGTCCACTGCGGCAATGGCGGCCTGGGCGTTGTGCACCAAGATCTCCCCCAGGCGATGATGGGGCTTGTGGATGCCGGGGGTATCCACCCAGATGATCTGGGCTTGCGGCAAGGTGAGGATCCCTTGCAGCCGGTTGCGGGTGGTCTGGGCCACGGGAGAAGTGATGGCGATCTTCTGGCCCACCAAAGCATTCAGCAGGGTGGACTTGCCCACATTGGGCCGCCCGATCAGCGCCACAAACCCCGACTTAAAGCCCGGCGGGGCAACTGGAAGCGCATCGGCGACGCGAGAGGGCTGCGGTTCAGCGGGCGCTTTTCCCTGAGGGCCAGCAGGGGTTTCTTGGCTCTGCGCTCGTAGCTCTTCTTCAGCCATGGCCTTCCCCAGCCTTTGTTTCTAGCGGACAGAGTAGGCCCCTGCGGCGGCAGGTAACTGCAGGGATAGGGATCCCAGCGGGGCCAAGGTGGTGCCGGGGTAATAAAAAGCGAGGATTTGCGCCGCGTTCAACCCCCGCCGCGCCAAGGTATAGGAGCCGTACTGGCTCAGGCCCACCCCATGGCCAAAGCCGCCGCCGATAAAGCGATAGCCTACCAGTCGCTCCCCTTGTTTTAGAGGCTCTATCCGAAATAGGGTGCTGTAGAGGCGGGGAAAAGCCAAGCGCACCTGATCCTTGCGCAAAAGAATCGAGTGGAGCCCTTCCGCCGTCTGCAAGTCCAACTGCAGCGCCTGCACCCGGCCACTGACAGAGCGCTCCAGAATCTCCATCCCCGCAATGCTGCTCCAAATGGGCATTGGGATCCCCAGATAGTCTTGGCCGGCTCGCAACTGGGCATTCAGCTCCTCCAGCGATTGGGAGAACTCCCAGCGGAAGAGGCGCGACACCCCCGATTCATTAAAACCCTCCCGCCGGGCCAGGAAGGCTTGCAAGTCGTTCTCCTGCCGCAAATCGAAGGGCTTATCGGGCGGGTGGGCGATATCCACCTGCGGACGCAGATAGGGGCGCGGCTCCCCGTCCCAAACCTCTTCAAACGCCGCCGATACGCCGCCGTTGGTGGAAGAATAAACGGCATCCACCAGCTCGCCGTTGTAGGTGAGCACCAGGCCGCTGGTCTGGCGAATGGCTTCGTCGGCCCGTGGGTGGGTGCCGCTCAGCCCCTTGTAAACCTGGCAGTGGGTGTTGGCACAGAGCTGGTAATCGTCGATCCGAAAGCGGTGTAGGTTCTTGAGGGCGTAGGTGCGCGCCAAAATCGCCTGGGCAGCCATGGCGGCAAAGGGAGCCCCTGGCCCCACCTCATGGGGCACCACCCCCCGCAAATAGGTTTCCAAGGGCACAGCGTTGACCACCGTATAGCTGCCGTAGGCATTGGGCTGAAGGGTAATGGATCCGGCATAGTAGCGGTCGTTCACCCGCAAATAGCCGGCATCGGAGGTCACCCGGAGGCGGGTGCGGTGGTAGCGAAAATGCTCATGCACCCAGCTCAGCTCTGCCCGTTCGCGTCGCTCCTGCACCTCCAGCCGCACCTGAGGGATCCCTTCTTTCTGGGCATATTGCTGAATCTGGATCAGTTGTTGGGGGGTGTAGGCGCGGTTGGCCCACACCTGCCATTCCTGCGGTTGGGCGATCTCGGTGTGGATGCCCAGAGATTCCCAGTAGTTGGCGCTGGCCTCGGCGCTCTCGAAGCTTTTGTGGCTGCTGAGGATGAGGCGGTACACGGTTTCCGGGCTGGCCAGGGCGCGGTTGACGATCCCAACAGTAACTTGTGGGAGGCGCTGCGTCTGGGTGCTGCCGTCTGCTTGAGCAAATTCCAGGGTGAGGAAAGACCCCAGCGGCGCTGCCAATTCCACCTGATCTTGCTCAGAAAGGCCAAAGCGTTGCACAATGCCCACGTGTAGAATCGGGTTTTCGGGGGTGGCCGCCGCGGACAATCGCGCCGGCGAAACAGGGTTCTCGGCCTCTTTGCGCACCCCGGTCGCGTCAGCGGCACGGAGCACCAAGGCTGTCAGCAACAGGCCCAAGCCGGAAATGAAGGTGCTTTGTTTGCGCCAGCGGAGCGGAGTCCTTAAAAACCGGCGAGGTTGGGCAGTAGGAGACTGACAACTGGCCATGGCCGCTTTATCCTAAAACACACCCTGTCGATTGTACCCGCATCTTTTCTGGCCTACCGGCAGCGGTGCAAAGCCCTATGGATGCTGTTCCCGACAAGGAGTTCCCCATCGGACGGAGCCCTGACGTGGCCCGCTCTGCTTTGCGCAAGGGATCCGGCTGGCGGCTGGGCTGGGATCCCTCCCGCTCCCCCTTTGTGGCCCTGGTGGGGGGAGAGACTTGGGCGCTGGAGCTCACCCAAGAGGAGTGGCAAGCGTTTGCGGAAGGGGTGCAGCGCCTGCAGCAGGATCTGGAGGCCATCGCCTCCCAACTGATGGCGGAGGAAAGCATTACACTGGAGCAGACTTTCCCTGTCTTGACTTTGATAGCCAGCGGCAGCGCCACCGCCTGGGGCCTCTACCTGCAGTTGCACCAGGGCCGGCGCGGCGAAGGTTTTTGGCCTGCTGACGTCGTCCCCGAACTCTGTCGGGCCGTTGCTCAATTTTTTGACCCAGCCTCTTGAGCAAGCCTGCAGGGCAACTCTCCCGACAGGCCTGGCCCTTAGCCAACCATTACTCCCGTCAACACCCGAGAGAATCCGTGACATCCACTACTTTCCCCCGCAGGTTGGCAGCGGCATTGGCATCCGCATTATCCAAGAAACTTGCCTGTGAACTGTACGCCTCATCGACCTCGATGAAGTCCCGCTCCCACAAAATACCCAGGAGCAGCTCAACCTAGCCCTGTAGCTTGCCCCCAAAGCGGATTCTGAAGGACATGGGCTGTGCTGGAATTGAACCAGCGGCTCCCACCGTGTCAAGGTGGTACTCTACCACTGAGTTAACAGCCCCTCTGAGCGATGCCGACGCACACCTGGGCGGAAGGTCGGAAATTGATAATATCACATTCAACCCGTGCGATTGAGAATCAGCTTGACTCGAGAGTGGGTGCTGAACCGGCATCCTATTTTTGCAAATTTAAATCGAAGGGATGTTCGGATCCGGCCAACAACTGGTAGTGCAACACCTGCGGCGGGCGAGCAAAGTAGGGCCCGATGAGGGCACGCCAGCGGACAAAGTTTTCCGATTGGCGGAAGTTGACCAGATGGGCCTCTAGGGATCCCCACTGCACCAGCAGCAGGTATTGCTGGGGGTGCTCCAAACAGCGCTGCAGTTGGTGTTGCCGATAGCCATCGGTTTGTTGCAGATAAACGAAAGCCTGGCCGATGGCAGCTTCAAAAGCAGCTTCCGAGCCGGGGGTAATTTCAAACCGGGCCACCTCCAGGACAGGAGCCGTGTTCATAGGCTATGTGTGCAGACCACACTCGGTTTTGGCTGTGCCCTTCCAGCGGCCGGAGCGGGGATCCGCCCCCGGCTCTACCGGCGCCGTGCAGTGGAGGCAGCCGATGCTGGGATAGTTGCGATCGTGCAGGGGATTGTAAGGGATCCCGTGGGCGAGGATGTATTTCCAGACTTGGCCGTTTGTCCAGTCGGCAAGGGGGTTGAGCTTGAGGCGGTTGCGCTTGGCATCCCACTGCACCTTGCCAATATCGGCGCGGGTGGGGGATTGCTCGCGGCGCATCCCGGTAATCCAGGTGGTGCAGTTGGCCAGGGCGCGATTCAGGGGCTCTACCTTGCGAATGTTGCAGCAGAGGTCGGGGTTGGTGCGGTACAGCTCTGGCCCATATTGCGCCGCCTGCTCTTCGGGGGTGAGCAGAGGTTTGAAGATCTCCAGTTGCAAGTGAGGGTAGCGGGCCAACACCTGTTGCTGCAGTTGCAGGGTTTCCGGGAAGTGAAAGTCGGTATCCAGGAAAAAGGCGCGCACCTGCGGGCGAATGGCCGTGAGCAGATCGATCAACACCAGGTCTTCCGGGCCCAAGCTACAGGCCAGCACCAGCCCATCTCCAAACTCCTCTACCCCCCAGGCCAGCAAGTCACTGGCCGACAAGGGCTCAAAGTGCTCGCTCAGAGAGGCTACCTGGGGCTGATACTGTTCTCGCACGGCCTGGGCCGCCAGCTCCCAGCGGCTAGAAGAAGAAGAAAGGCTTGCCGTCATAGGGGGAAGACACCGAATGCAACGATCCTCGTCTTTATTAATCTACACTAATTCGGTCAAGCTTTGGGATTTTTGGGCTACGAGGCAGCGGCGGGCAGAGGTAGGGATCGGGATCCCCTGGCACGGAGGGGGATTTGTCCCCAGCGATCCCGTCGGATCCCCATAACCAAGCCGTGCCAGAGGGGGCTGGGATCCAGCTCCGGCAGGTGAACCCAGTGGTAGCGCAACACCCCTCGCCGTGGGTTGATATCCAGCTCAAACACCCGCAGAGCCGAAACCGGCCCCACCAGCGGAGGTGCCGTCAGGTAAGGGATCCCATCTCGCACATACACCTTCGGCACATGCAGATGCCCGCTCAACACCGCCACCACCCGCCCGTGATTGGCCAGGAGGGTGTGTAGTGCCGAGGCTTGCTCGCTGCGGAGCCGGTACTTGCGGAACAAGACCGCATCCATCTGGGTGGGGGAGATAAAAGGAGGCTGATGGATGAGCAGAATCAGCCATTCCTCGGGCACCGCTTGTAGATGTTCGCTTAGCCAGTGCAGTTGCGAGGGACGCAGCACACCCTGAGGCAAGGGGAAGTGTCCTAAACTAGCGTCGAGGGCAACCAGGCGGATCCCGGGCAGAGGGGAAAGGCTGTAATCGACATAACCGGTAGGAGCTGGGGACAGGGGGAATTGGCTTTGGCACCAACGGATGAACTGATCCCGGTTGAAGCGCCCTTTTCTCCTCAAGGTATCGACATCGTGGTTGCCCAGGCTGAGGTAGTAGGGCACCCGCAGTTGGGCGAGAATCTCCCGGAACAACTCAAAGCTCTCCGGATCGGCTTGATCCACCAGATCGCCGGTAAACAGGACAAAGCGCAGATCGGGTACTTGGTTGAGATGGGCAACGGCAGCTTGCAACTGGCGGCGAGGGGAATCGGACATCCACCAACAGCGGCAGCCCGTCTCGGGCATCAGGTGGACATCTGAAACTTGAGCAAAGCAAATGCGTTGGGTTGCCATTGTCTAGGTACTTATTCACACCCCACGCCCGCATCATAAGTCAATAACTAGCTGGAGGGCTATGGGCTTCTCTTAACCTCTGCCGCGATGACCTCACCCCCAGCCCCTCTCCCAGAGGGGGAGTTGTGGTTGCTGTGATTTGGAATCGCCACAAATGAGTCTGATTCTTGTTCCGGCGCCGCTGCCGAGCAACCGCTAGGGTATAGGGACACAGATCTTCGACAAGAGGATCCCTCAGTTCAAGCAAGGAGAAAACATCATGTCTGCTACCACCCTTGTTCGTTGCGCCTGTGAACACTGCAACTGCAGCTTCGAAAGCAGCCAAGGCTATCGCTACGAAGGCCAACTCTACTGCAGCGAAGCCTGTGCCACCCATGACCACGCCCACCCTTCGCCTTGCTGCGTGGCCTCTCACTGCTGTCAATAGCAGGTTGGCAGGGATCGCTCACCCCGGCTGTTGCTTTCCGGGATCCTGTGTTGCTTCTCTCCCTGGGCAGTTTTTGATACGCTCCTAAGGAGCTCTATCCCCGTCGGCCCGGGGGCCGGCCCAACCCGTTGGCATGGAATACCGCTGGGATCTGCTGCCCACTCCACCCCAGTTTGATCCGGAGCTGAGCCGAGAATACGGCAAGTATGCAGCCAAGGTGCTGGCCTTGCGTGGGCTGCACAGCCGGGAACAAGCGCGGGCCTTCGTCGATCCTGATCAGTATTCTCCCACGCCAGCGGGATCCCTGCCGGATCTGGAGCGGGCAGTAGCACGCCTGTTGCAGGCAAGAAAAAGAGGAGAAACCCTTTGCATTTGGGGAGATTTCGACTGCGATGGCGTTACCGCCACCAGCCTCTTGCTCTCGGCGTTACAGCCCTTGGGCTTCCGAGTCCAGTTCACCCTACCGCTGCGCAGCAGCGAAGGGCATGGCTTGAACCCCCAGCGGCT
>NZ_JANSJB010000058.1:9119-17057 GCF_047462355.1 Synechococcus sp. H55.9
CCGCTGCGCTTTCTGCCGGGGGTGGGGGTGGCCTACAAGCTGGCGGAGGCCCTCTACCAAGCGCTGGGGATCCCAGGCGTAGAAGAGCACCTGGATCTGGTGGCGGTGGGGATCGTGGCCGATGTGGCGGTGTTGCAGCGGGAGTGCCGCTACCTGGTGCAGCGGGGCCTGCCCGTGCTGGCCAAGACGCAGCGCCCGGGGCTGCGAGCTCTTTTGGATCAGATGGGCAACGGCCAATCCTCAGGAACACCAACAGCCCAGGATATCGCCTTTCGCCTTGCTCCCAAGCTGAACGCCATTGGCCGTTTGGACGATGCCAGCCTGGCGGTGGAGCTGTTGACCACCTCCGATCCGCAGCGGGCCCAGACGCTGGTGGAGCATTTTGTTGCCCTCAATGAGGAGCGTAAGCGCCTTACCCAGCAAGTGATTCAAGAGGCCGGCCAACAGGTGGAAAGCCTAGATCTGGGGCGGGAGGGGGCGATTGTCCTGGCCGGAAGCGGCTGGAACCCAGGGGTTTTGGGGATCGCCGCGGCGCGCTTGGCGGAGCAATACGCTTGCCCGACGGTGTTGATCGCCAAAGACGAGAGGGCGGGACGGGGCTATGGGTCGGGCCGCTCGATTCCAGGGGTGAACCTGGTGGAGGCCATCGAGGCCGTGCGCCCCCTCTTGCTGGGGGGAGGCGGACACCCTATGGCTGCCGGGATCCAAGTAGATCTGTCTTGCCTGGCCGCCGTACAACTGGCTTTGCGGCGGGAGCTGGCCGCGAGGGTCAGCCCGGATCGCCAAGCTCGCGCCCTGGCGGTGGAGATCGTCATCGATTGGGAACTGTTGGCCTCTCAGGGCCGGGATAGGGTGGCAGAGCTGGACGAGGTGTATCGGCAGTTGCAGCTTCTGCAGCCCTTTGGCCACGGCAATCCCAACCCCGTCGTAGCCCTGATGAACGTTTGTCGCGGCAGCGTCAAGCTGGGGGCTTCCCAGAATGGCCGCCACTTAAGGTTTGATCTGCAAGGCAGGCTGGGATCCCGTACCCTCTGGTTTTGGCAAGCCGGCGAAGAGCTGGAGCAGTGGCAAGAATGCCAGGCTATGGACATCGCCCTGCAGTTGGAAGCGGATGACCAGGGCAGACAACCCTGGCAAGGCAAAGTACTGGCGCTGCGCTCCTCTGGCGACTGGCAGGCGCCCACCGTTTCCGCCACCCGTCTCCAGATCCAGGATTACCGGCAACGCCCCCTGCCGGATTCTCTCAGAGAAGCCGTCTGCTACAGGGGGCAGGCTCTGCCCCTCGATCAAGACTTCCTCCCGTCGGCAAAAACAGCTCTGGTGCTGGCCCGCTGGCCCTGGCTGCCGACGGATCTGGCCCAACTGCTGCAACAGCTACAGCCGCAAACCCTGATCCTGGCTGCTTCTGGCCACCGCTGGGAGCAGATCGCCCAACTGCAGGCACTCTGGCAAGCGGGCCAACGGGATCCCGACGCTCTGGCGGCAGCGACTGGCCTGCCTCGACAGTGGCTAGCGGAATTGCACAGCCCAGAGGAAATTCCCACCTTGCTGCTGGGCCGCATCCGCGAATCCCAAGCTTTCCACCGCTGGCTGGACGAGGCCAGCTCCGACCAAATCGCCCAGCTCTGTCAACGGCTGCTGCAACCGGATCCCGCGCCGGCGGCTTTGTCTCCGAAGTAGAGGTGAGGGATCCCTTCAATTCCCGCAAAAAAGTTGGCAAGGCTTGGGATCTGGCCAACCCTTTCAAGGCCGACGCGATACTCTAGATCAAACGGCTTAGCTCTAGCGTTTTGCCGCACCCAGAGCCCAGTCTTCCGTGATCCCGGTTCGCCTGACCTTACACCATTTTCTCTGCTACTCTCACGCCGTTTTGGATCTGCGCGGGATCCACACCGCCTGCATTTGTGGCCCCAACGGGGCGGGCAAATCGGCTTTGCTCGACGCCCTTACCTGGGGCCTCTGGGGACAAAGCCGGGCCAGCAACGACAGCGATCTCATCCGCAAAGGTGCCAGTGAAACCTGGGTGGAAGTGATTTACCGCTCGCGGGGGCAAACCTACCGCATCCTGCGCAGCCGCCACCTGTCGGGGGAGGGATCCCTGGAGTGGCAAATTCAAGCTGGAGAAACCGCCTGGCGCAGCCTAACCCGCCGCGGCATGCGCGCTACCCAACAGGCCATCCAAAGTCAGCTTGGCCTCGACTACGATACCTTCATTCACTCGGCCTACCTGCGGCAGGGACGAGCCGATGCCTTTACCCTGAAGCGCCCCGGCGAGCGCAAGCAGATCTTGGCCGATATGCTCAAGCTGGGCCAGTACGACCTGCTGGCCGAGCGCTGCCGCGAACAGGCTCGCAGTGCCAAGCTGAAAGCGGATCTACTCCAAGAGCGCCTGCCCAAGCTGGAGCAACAGCAGGCCTCTATCGAGCAGATCCAAGCCGAACTGGAGCAGCTCCAACAACAGCAAACCCATCTGCAACAGCTCCTGGCCCAACAGCAGCAGGAATTACAGTCTCTAGAGCGGGCCTATGAACATCGCCACACCCTAGAGGAGCGCCACCGGCAACTCACCCAACACCTGCACAAGCTCAGCGCCAACCTGCACCACACCGAACAGCAGTGGCGAGCCCAACGACAGCACCTGCTGCAGTTGGAAGAGCTGATCGCCCAAAGCGAGGAGATCCTGGCGGGCTATAAACGCTATCAGTCCCTGATGGCCCAAGATCGCCATCTTCACCGCCTCTTCGAGCAACAGCAACACCTGCTCCAAGAGCGCCAAAAGCTGCAGGCCCAACAAGCTGAGTACCAACAGCAGCAACTGCGCAGAATGCAGCGGCTGCAACAGGAATTGGCCGCCTGCCAGGCCCAAGCCCAGGCCGATGCCCAGGTGCTGGCAGAAGGGGAGCGCATCGAAAACGCCCTCCACCACTACCGGCAAGCCCAGGAGCGCCTGCAGATCTTGAACGAGGCCCAGGCCCAAGCCGCCGCCCTCCTCGAGCAACAACGGCACTGGCAAGAGCAGATCCGCCGCGAGCGAGAACGCCTGCAAGCCCGCCTCCAGCTCCTCAAGCAGCAACTGCAAAACCAGGAAACCCTGGCCCAACAGCAGCAGCAACTGGCCCAGAAAATTGCCGCCGGCGTCGCAGCCCTGGCCGAGCTGGAGCAACGGCGTCTCTACCAACAGCAGGTGCTGGAAAAAATTCAAGAGCGCCGCCTCTTTGTGCAGAAGCTGCAGGAGCGGCAGCGGGTTCTCCAGCACCAATGGCAACAGGAGGAAGAGCGCTGCCGCCTATTAGAGGCTCCTTGGGAGGCCTTTCCCGTTGGCGATAGCAGGACGGAGTCCTTTCACCCCGAGCGGCTGGATCTCGGGGATCCGGATCGCCCAGATCCTTACAATCCAGAGCAAGAAAGGCACCACTCCGCCCCTGCCTTAGCGGGGGTGAAGTCGATGGCAGAAGGTGGGGAGGAAGAACACCCAGAATCCGAAGCCACCCCGGAAGCAGCCTTCTCAGAGCAGCCTGCCGCGCCTGCGCCGGCACCGTCCACCCAGGCGTTGGCTGTCCTGGAATCCCACCTTTGGGTTTGCCCCCTCTGCGCCCGTCCGCTCAGCCCGCACCTGAGGGATGTGGTGCTGCAAAAGCACCGCCAGCGCCAAGAAGAGATTGCCGGCGAGCTCTTTGTGATTCGCGAGCAACTGGCGGTGGCCGACCGGGAGATCGGGCTGCTGCAAGAGGAAGCTCGGCGTCTTGAGCAAGAATTGGCCGCTTGGGATGAGCGTCTGCACCTCCAGGGGCGGCTGCAGCAGCAGTGGGAGGCCGGGCAGGAGCGCCATCGGCAACTGGAGGCTTGGCGGGCAGAAGCGGCAGAACTGGAGCAAATCCTCAACCAAGAAGCTTATGCCCCAGAGGCGCGGCAGCAGCTTGCCCAGATCCAGCAGGCCCTGCAACACCTGGGCTACGACGAGCGCGAACACGCCCTGCAACGGGGAGAGGTGGAGCGCTGGCGCTGGGCCCTGGGCCGCTCCCACGAGCTGCGCAAAGCCCAGGAGCGCCGAGCCCAGTTGTGTGAACAGATCGCCTCCCTACAAGCGCAACTGGAAGCCCTGCAACAGGCGGGATCCCCTGACTCGCCGCTGGCAGAACGCCTGGCCCAAATCGAGCAGGCGCTGCACCACCTTGGCTACGACGGATCCCTGCACCAGCAGGTAAAAGCAGAACTGGCCCAGGCGCAACTGTGGCCGGCCCGCCTGCAGGCCCTCCAAATAGCCCGCCAGGAGCTGCCGGAAGCCACAGCCCGCAGCCAGATCTTGTCCCAACGCCTGCAGGAAAGCCGGCAGCACTTTGCCCAGGCCACCCAAGAGCTGGAAGCGCTGCAGCAACAACTGGCGGAGCAGCCTGAGGTCTTGCCCGCCCACCTGGAAGGGATCCGCCAAGCTCTGCAGGAGCACCGGCAAGGGCTGGATCAGGTGCTTTCTCAAATCGGGGCGGCCCAACAGCGGCTGCAGCAGGCCCTTGAACAACAGTCGGAGCGGGCAGAGCTAGAGCGACAACTGCAGCAGGCCCGCCGCCAGCAGCAGGTGTACCAGGAGCTGGCCAACGCCTACGGCCGCAACGGCATTCCCGCCCTGATCATCGAAAACGTTCTGCCAGAGCTAGAGGCCCAGGCCAACCAGATCCTGGGCCGCCTCACCCAACACCGCCTCCATCTGCGCTTTGTAACCCAGCGCTCGGGGCGACGCTCGGACAAGCTAATTGAAACCCTCGACATCCTCATCGCCGATCCCCGCGGCACCCGCCCCTACGAGACCTACTCCGGCGGCGAGGCCTTCCGCATCAACTTCGCCATTCGCCTGGCCCTCTCCCGCCTGCTTACCCAGCGCTCCGGCTCCGACCTGCAAACGTTGATCATCGACGAGGGGTTTGGCTCCCAGGACGCCACCGGGCGGGCCCAGTTGCTGGCGGCCATCAACGCTGTGGCCTCTGACTTTGCCTGCATCCTGGTGATCACCCACATCCCCAGTCTGCAAGAGGCCTTTCCCCACCGCATCGAGGTGCAGCCCTCCCCCCAGGGATCCCGCCTCTCCATTCGCGGCTAGTCATTTGGCTGGTCATTTGAGGAGTTGCCGGCCCGGCTCTGGAGCCACTGCTGCAGCAGGGGAATTATAGTCTCGCCAAGCTGGCTCCACTGGCCGGGCTTTTGGGCCGTGGTCAGCAGCTCCACCCGCTCCCCTCGGATCACCAAAAAGCCCACCGGCTCGATGCGCACCCCGCCCCCCGCTCCGCCAAACAGGCTGGCCGGATCCCGTCCGTTGCTGCGAAAGCCAAAATGGCCCCCTCCTCCGCCAACGCCAAAATAGAGCGACACGTAGGGGACAATCGTTGTGTCGCCAATGGTAATCGGCTGGCCAAAGGTCTGTCCCGTCTCCGCCAAAACCGTCAGCTTGCTCAGCACCGCCTCCAGGACGGCTTCCACCTCGAAATCGGAATTGGAATCGGATCCCATTTGTGACGTTTGCGTCAATGCTGCAGGCCAGCTCCAGAGGCCACCAGGTGAAGAACCAGATTGACTTGACTGTAGTTGCCTCAAACAAGGTTAAGATACCTTGCCGCCTACCCAAGTGCTCCGCGCCGCTACCCTCACCCCCAACCCCTCTCCCTCAGGGAGAGGGGAGTTAGGAATAGTGCTCGGCGCCAGGTGCTTTATCGTAACTTCATCCAAGAAAGGCTACTTACCCCCACAACTGACTCGGGCCGACACCGAGAAAGGGGAAGCTCCTGCGCCGCTTTTAATCCTCGTCAGGAGAGCCAGAGTAGAGATCTTCCAGGCGGCTGCGGGCTTCTTCCAGGCTGGTCGAACGAATCACCAACAAGGGCTCTTCCGTCAGGTTGCCTTCTTCATCCAAGAGCTCTGGGTGGGGCGCCTGTCGGCGAGCCCGACGGGGCGAGGCCTTGCGCTCTTCTTTGCCCAACGTGATGATATTGGCCACCAGGTTACGCAGGGCCACAAAGGCGATGGCCACGAAAGCGATAAGGTAGAGGATCTGCAGCATCACGGGTCAGATGAGTCAGAGGAAGGGTGAATTTGGCGGAAGCGACGGCCCAGCTCGGCGCACTCCATCAGCAGGTGATGCCATTTTGCCATCAGCGCTGGGTCAACGCCAACTTCATTCTCCGACAACTGATAGAGGGCTTCTGCGGCTTGCAATTCTGCTTGGGCAGCCAAAACCCGCTCCAGAAGGGCCTGCTGCGCCTCTGGGCTAATAAATTCTAGGGTTTCTTCTTGCAAAAAGCGGCGGGAGCGCTCAAACCAGTAGCGGTAATCTTCCAGTAGGGGCCCCAGAATCTCTCGCAGTAACTTGGCTTTGCTCATCATTGGGATCCCTCCGCGCCTGGTTTGCTGAGAGCATCTTAGCTGAACTTAACCTTCTCCCGCCAGGGATCCCTGGGTGGCCTCCAGGCGGGCTTCCGTCTCCAGCAGCAGGGCTTCCAGCTGGGGCACCAGCTCTAGGGCCTGCTCTTGCCAGTAGCCCCGCTGGTGGGCTTCCAGCAGCCGCTCGCTCATATCCCGCAGTGCCCAGGGGTTGTGATCCCGCAGAAACTGCTGCACCCGGGGATCCAACAGGTAGGCGCGGGCCACCCCGGCGTACATGAAATCGGGCACGGCGTGGGTGGTGACGTCGTAGGCAAAAAGGTAGTCGAGGGTGGCGGCCATCTCAAAGGCGCCTTTGTAGCCGTGGCGCATCACGCCGGCAATCCACTTGGGGTTGACGACGCGGGCGCGATAGACGCGGTCGATCTCTTCGGCCAGGGTGCGGATCTTGGGGTTGTGGGGACGGGCGTGATCCCCGAAGTAGATTTGGGGGTTGCGGCCCTGGAGGGTGCGCACGGCTGCCACCATGCCCCCCTGGAACTGGTAGTAGTCATCGGAGTCGAGGAGATCGTGCTCGCGGTTATCCTGGTTGTGCAGGACAATTTGCAAGCGGGCCAGTTGCCGCCGCAGAGCTGCGGGGGCCGGCTCTCCCTCGCCCTCGGCCCGGTAGGCGTAGCCGCTCCAGGTGAGGTAGGCGCGCGCCAGATCCGCCTCGGTTTCCCAGTTTTGCGCCTCGATCAGCCCCTGCAGCCCGGCTCCGTAGGCCCCTGGTTTGGAGCCAAAGATGCGCAGCCGCGCCCGCTCTGTCGCTTCTGAAGGCGGGATCCCTTGCTCCTGCCAGTACTGGGTATCGGCCAACACCTGGGCCCGCAGGGGGTTGTCGGCTTCCGGTTCTTCCAGGGCGGCCACGGCCTGCACAGCCCGGTCGAAGAGGGCAATGAGGTTGGGAAAAGCATCGCGAAAGAAGCCGGAGATGCGCAGGGTTACGTCCACGCGGGGACGGCCCAAAGCCGCTACAGGCAGAATCTCGATATCCACCACCCGTCCCCCCTCCCAGCGGGGCCTAACCCCCAAGAGCGCCAGCGCCTCCGCCCAGTCCTCGCCGCCGGTTCTCAGGGTGGCAGTTCCCCAAACGGATAGGCCCAGGTGGCGGGGATATTCCCCCTGCTCTTGCACGTAGCGCTCCACCACCCGCTCGGCAGCCAGCGAGCCAACTTGCCAGGCAGTGGGGGTAGGAATGGCGCGGATATCCACCGAGTAGAAGTTGCGCCCGGTGGGCAACACCTCCACCCGGCCCCGCGTGGGGGCGCCGGAAGGGCCGCTGGGCACATAGCCGCCATTGAGCCCGCGCAGGAGATTTTCCAGCTCCTGGGGCGTTTGCTGCAGGCGGGGGAGCAAGTCCGTCTCGATCCAGCGCAGCACCTGGCTGGCCGCCGGCCCCGGGGGCGGATCGTAAGGGATCCCCTGTAGCCGCTGGGCAATCCAGAGGCGGGCCTGGGCCTCTAGGGCAGCTACCCCATCTCCGATGCGGCGAAAGTTCTCGCCCATAGAGCTGGCTGGCTAATTCCTCAA
>NZ_JANSJB010000059.1:0-2016 GCF_047462355.1 Synechococcus sp. H55.9
AAACGCACCGCCTTTTATTTTCCCCGCCAGCCGGAGAAGGCCAGCTTGCCGGATCCCCGCTGTCTTAAAATCAGCCCTTGAGGGATCCCTGTAGCCCATGAACTTGCCCCCAGATCGCCAACAGGAACACCAGGCCAATGAGCGCACCTTTCTGGCCTGGCTGCGCACCTCTGTGGCTCTCATTGCCTTTGGCTTTGCCCTCGCCCGCTTCAGCTTATTTCTGCGGCAGATTGAAGCCGCCCACTCCCCTGAGCAGCCCGCCGCGGCGCACGGCCTCCTGAGTGCCCAGAACTTGGGCCTCCTGTTGGTGATCTTTGGAATCCTGATGATCGGCCTTTCTGCTTGGCGCTACAACCAGGTGATGCGGCAAATCGAGGCAGGCGACTTTCGCCCCAGCCGTTTCCTCATCTGGATCATGGCTGCCGTTGTGGCCCTGTTTGGGCTGCTGCGCCGTCCCCGCCCTCAGGAACCTCCGCGGCTCAGCCTGCCGGAGTGAAGGGCCGCCAGGGGTTCCAGTTGCTGAGCCTGCTGCTTGAGGCGCTTGATTAACTGCTTGCACACCACCTCGCACAGCTCAAAACAGATGGGATCCGCAATTTGGTAGTAGACGCTCACGCCCCTGGGCTCGCGGCTGACGATCCCTGCCTGCGCCAGGATCTTGAGATGTTTGGAAACGTTGGCCTGGCCCATGCCGGTGGCCTCTAGGATTTGGGTAACGTTCTTGGGCCCCGAGCGCAACTGACACAGGATCTGCAGCCGGCTGGGCTCCGCCAAAACCTTGAAGTACTCCGCCACGCTGGTCAGCACTTCCGGCGTCAGGGTCAACTGGCACTCGTCTTTGCCACCTTTCACGAGCTTGTCCCAATCCATAGTCTGTTCTGTCTTGAGGGAGGTGGTAGCTTGATTTTAACACTAAATAGTTATATAGTAGCTCTAGAGACCCGAATTCGGATCGCTTTCGGGTTTTGTCAACAGACAGGAGGGCAGCATGCTATTTCGCCAACTGTTCGACTCCGAGACGAGCACCTACACTTATTTAATCGCAGACCCAGACACCCGCGAGGCCGTACTGGTGGATCCGGTGTTGGAGCAGGTGGAGCGGGACTGGAAGTTAATTCGAGAGCTGGGTCTGACCTTGAAGTACTGCCTGGAGACCCACGTTCACGCCGACCACATCACCGGTACCGGCAAGCTGCGGGAGTTGAGCGGCTGCCAAGGGGTGGTGCCGGTTCAGGCCAAGGCACAATGTGCCGACCGCTTCATCGGCCATGGGGAAACGCTGCAGGTGGGATCCATTGTCATCGAGGCCATCGCCACCCTAGGCCACACCGACAGCCACATGACCTACCGCGTCAATGGGGATCGCGTTCTGACCGGCGATGCCCTGCTCATTCGCGGCTGCGGGCGCACCGATTTCCAAAGTGGGGATCCCGGCTTGATGTACGACCACGTGACGCAGCACCTGTTTACCCTGCCGGACGAGACGCTGGTCTATCCCGGCCATGACTACCGGGGACACACCGTCTCCACCATTGGTGAAGAGAAGCGCTGGAACCCCCGCTTCGTGGATCCGGAAACCGGTAAGCTGCGCTCGCGGGAGAGCTTTATTGCCCTGATGAACAGCCTCAACCTGCCGCAGCCCAAGAAGATCCAGGAAGCGGTGCCGGCCAACGAGCAGTGCGGCCAAGTGGCAGCCGCAGTTTAGTTGCTAGGGCTGGCTAGACTTCTCTCAGGCGGCCCGTCAGAAAGGGGAGGGTTGAGAGTGGATCGCCAAAATCTCTATGAGAGGGATTTCTATGCTTGGACTCAGCAACAAGCCCAATTTCTGCGGGAGCGGGCTTGGGAGAAGCTGGATCTGCCCCATTTAATTGAGGAGATGGAATCGTTGGGCAGGCAACAGCGGCAAGAGCTGCGCAACCGGCTGGGAGTTTTGGTGGGGCACCTTCTGAAGTGGGAGTATCAGCCGCAGGCCAGATCGGTAAGCTGGCTTCTTACCCTACAGGTGCAGCGGCAGGA
>NZ_JANSJB010000059.1:2116-6397 GCF_047462355.1 Synechococcus sp. H55.9
CACCTTCTGAAGTGGGAGTATCAGCCGCAGGCCAGATCGGTAAGCTGGCTTCTTACCCTACAGGTGCAGCGGCAGGAAGTTCTGGATCTGCTGGAGGAAAACCCAAGCCTGAGACCCTATTTGCCGGAGGCCATCTCCAAGTCTTACCTGAGGGCGCTCCAACTGGCTCTAGAAGAGACCAAGCTGCCCAGAAAGACTTTTCCCCAGACCTGCCCTTACTCTCCCGAGCAAATCCTGGATAGCCAGTTTTATCCTGGCGAGCCCAGCAGGTTGCTGGAGGAGGAAGATTAGAAATCCCTAAGTCTTACAACAACCCTAGAAGCAAGGAAGAAACCATGACCGTAGCTCAACAAAATCCTACAGCTCAGCAGGAACGGGATCCCCGTCTCAAGGAGATCGACGCTTGGACTTTAAAGCAGTGGCTGGATCAAGGGCGGGTACAGCTCATTGACGTACGGGAGCCGGCAGAATACCACGACGAGCGGATCCCGGGGGCGATCAACATGCCTCTATCTACCTTTGACCCCGCCAAGGTGCCGGCCTCGACACCAGAAAAGCCGGTGGTGCTGCAGTGCCGTATGGGCAGCCGCTCCATCCGCGCCGGCTGTCAGTTGCTTGAATACGGCTGGCCGGAAGCCATTAGCCTCAAAGGTGGGATCGAAGCGTGGAAGGCCGCCAAGCTGCCCACCACCCGCACCCGCAACGCGCCCATCTCGGTAATGCGACAGGTGCAGATTACAGCGGGATCCCTGGTGCTTGTAGGAACCCTGCTGGGAGCCTTTGTCCACCCGGCCTGGCTGGTGTTGAGTGGCTTTGTGGGGGCGGGGCTGGTGTTTGCCGGGATCACCAACACCTGTGGCCTGGCGCTGCTTTTGGCCCGCCTGCCCTGGAACCGGGGTCAGACGCTATGAGCGGGATCCCGTCCGCCTCTTCCCCAAAGCAGGGGGTTTGGGCGCGCTACCTGCCCTTGGCCAAGGATTCCCTGTGGTGGCTTCGCTACCAGCGAGAGGATCTGCCGGGGGATCTCATTGCCGGGGTGGTCTCGGCCATCCTGTTGGTGCCCCAGAGCATGGCCTACGCGCTGCTGGCCGGCCTGCCCCCCGAGACAGGCCTCTACGCCAGCATCCTGCCGGTGATCGCCTACGGCTTCCTGGGATCCAGCCGGGCTTTGTCGGTGGGGCCGGTGGCCATCATCGCCCTGCTGGTAGCCTCGGGTTTGGAGCCGCTGGCCGAGCCGGGCAGCCCGGAGTATGGCCAGTTGGCGCTGGGCTTAGCTCTGGAAGCGGGCCTGATCCAGCTAGGGGTAGGGCTGTTGCGTCTGGGGTTTTTGGCCAATTTCTTGAGCCACTCGGTTATAACGGCCTTTAGCAGTGCCGCAGCCCTAATCATTGCCCTTAGCCAGCTCCGCCATCTGCTGGGGGTGAAGCTGGCCAACACCGAGTCCTTCTGGCTGCTGCTGCAACGGCTGTGGCAGAGCTTGGATGGGGTCAACTGGGCCACCCTGGGGCTGGGGCTGTTGTCCATCGCCCTGTTGGTGTACGCCCAGCAGAAGCTGCCGGCGCAACTGCGCCGCTGGGGGATCCCGCCCCTCTGGGAGTTGCTGCTCACCAAGAGTGCTCCCCTGGCGGCCGTTTTCTTAACCACCCTGCTGGTTTGGGGGCTAAACCTCTCGGAGAGAGCGGGGGTGGCGGTGGTGGGATCGATTCCGGCTGGCCTGCCACCGCTGACGTTTCCCCAACTGAGCTGGCCAGAATGGGGATCCCTGCTGCCCACCGCCCTAACCCTCAGCTTGGTGGGCTTTACGGAAAGTTATGCCATGGCCCAGGCCCTGGCCAGCAAGCGGCGGCAGAAAGTGGATCCCAACCAGGATCTGGTGGCCCTGGGAGTGGCCAACGTGGCAGCAGCCGTCAGCGGTGGCTTTCCGGTCACGGGTGGGATCAGCCGCTCGGTGGTGAATGCTCAGGCGGGGGCCAACAGCGGTCTGGCCTCGGTCATTACGGGATCCCTGATAGCTCTGGCCATGATCTGGCTGATGCCCCTGTTTACTTTCCTGCCCCAGGCCACCCTAGCTGCCGTTGTGCTGGTGGCGGTGCTGGGACTGGTGGATTTTCACCCCCTGCTGCAGAGCTGGCGCTACGACCGCGGCGATGCCCTCGTTTGGCTGCTCACCTTTGCCAGCGTGTTGGCAATTGGGGTGGAGCGGGGGATTGGTCTGGGAGTGCTGGCCTCCATCCTTCTCTTCCTCTGGCGGGCCAGCCGCCCCCACATTGCCATTGTTGGCCAGGTGCCGGGTACCGAGCACTACCGCAACGTGCTGCGCCATGAGGTGATTACCGATCCGCGCATCTTGGCGGTGCGAGTGGATGAGAGCCTGTTTTTTGCCAACGCCGCCTACCTGCAGGAGTACATTCTGCAAGAGGTAGCAGCGCGGCCAGCAGTGGAACAGGTGCTGCTGGTGGCCAGCGCCATTAACTTCATCGACGGCAGCGCTCTGGAGGCCCTGACCCAATTGGTGGAACGTCTGCACCAGATGGGGGTGGGCTTTGCCCTGGCCGAGGTGAAGGGGCCGGTGATGGATTGCCTCAAAAGGGTGGGGTTTGTGGAGAAAGTGGGCGCTGAGCGCTTTTTCTTGTCGACCCACCAGGCGATGCAGGCACTCAAATCCCAGGCGATGCCGGCAGCCGCTTCCGGATGAGCACCAGGGGGGTCTGCTCCGCTGCATTGCCCGCCGGGTTCTTGCGCAGCGCCTGCTCCACCAGCTCCCGCTCCACCCCTGGGCTGGCCGCCAGAACGCTTACCTCACCTAGGTCGTTGGCATCCACAATGGCCACCTCGTAGCCAGTCTGGGCGTGGAGCTCGGCCACCAGCTTAGCTGGATGCCGCGGCCCCAAGACGATGAACTGGTCGTAGGGGGGCAAGGTGCCGGTGACATCGTCGATGAGGTCGGCCTGCTCCCCCGCCAGGGCATAGAACACCCCTGGGATCCCCAACAACTTGGCCAGGGATCCGACAACAAAAGCCCCCAGCACCCGCCAGGCTCCCGAGCAGTCGATCAGCGTCTGCATCCCGTAGCAGCTTGAGAGACTGGTCTTGGAGGGGAAGAAGTAGCAGAGGGTGCGGGCTAGCCAGCCAGGCTGCACCTGCAGGGGATGGCGAAAGTGGCCCTGGACGATGGCCGCCGCGCTTTCCGAGATGGCCACGATATCACCGGGCTGGATGTGAGGGCCCACGTAGCGCTGCAGCACCTCGGCAAGGTCATCGCTGGGGGTAAGCAGAGGGGTGGGAATGGCAGCCCAACTCACTGGCCCCTGCTGCTGCCAGGCCAGCTCCGGCAAGGGATCCACTTCCTGCAAGGGCAGGATTAGGTGGCTAGTCTTAAGGGTGCGCCGCTGCCGCCCGTACTGGACGTAGTCCAGCTCCAGCCAGGCCGAGCGCAAATCTGCCAGCCCTTCCCCCCTCAGCTCGATCTCCACTTCCAAGCCGGTCTGGCTTTGGGGGGTAATGATGTAGGCCTGCCAGTAGTTGTCCTGGCGAGGGGGCAGATCCACATGGCGGGAGCGCAGGCGGATCTGGGTTTGGATCCCTTCGATGGAGCTGGCACTGAGCAAATGCAGTCGCGGCTGCACCTGGGCCAAGGTGACCTCAAAGATGGGGTTGAGGTTGCGGGCCACGAACTCCGCCTGGATCAGCCAGTGATCGGGGCTGAGGCGGTTGAGGTGCCAGCTCTGCGGCTCCACCACCAGGCAGTCGGCGGGGCGGGTCTTCCGCCAGTACAGCACCGTCGCCAAACTCAAGAGCAGCCCGGCCACCACCTGAATCCAGCCTGAGGGATCCCCCAGCCAACGCCAGATCCCCCAGAGGCTCAAGACCACCCCAGCCAATACGCCGGCCACCACACCTCGGCTCACCATCCGGATTGTTGCCATCGGGATCCCACTCCTTGCAATCGTTAAGCCCTGCTAAAGCCTGCCCCTTCCGTCCAGCCCGCCCTTTAGACTACAGGTACCGACCAAGCCCTAGTCATCCTACCGGGAAACCGACAGCAAGCGGTCGCAGAATCTCTACCCACATTTCCATCTCAAACATTTAGACTACAAATAGGTTGCATTCTAAGTTTTTCTACAGCATCCTGCGGAGGTCGCCCATGGCCCACAAACAGCAGTTCAAAAGCTTTGACGATATGATCCAGGGATCCAAAACTCCCATTCTGGTGGATTTTTACGCCACCTGGTGTGGTCCCTGTCAGGTCATGGCCCAGGTGTTGGAGCAGGTGAAGCCCCA
>NZ_JANSJB010000059.1:6497-7837 GCF_047462355.1 Synechococcus sp. H55.9
CTGATCCTGTTTAAAGACGGGAAGCCGGTTGACCGCATTGAAGGGCTGCTACATCCCCGAGCTCTGCTCGAGCGGCTACGGGCCCAGGTCAACCTACCGGTGGCCTGAGCTTTGCAGGGGCTTGAGCCTGTGCCGCTTCTCCAAGTTCACCTGGCAGGAGAAGTGCCCTACCGCACCGCTTGGGCTTGGCAGCAGGCCCGGTTGGCCCGGATGATCCGCCATCCTGAGGTGCCAGATGGGCTTTTGTTGCTCACCCACCCGCCGGTCTACACCCTGGGGGCAGGGGCCGATCCCAAGTTTCTCAAAAGCCTGGCTGGACGGATAGGATCCCCGGATACTCAGCCAGAGGCCTCTGCTCCTGAGGGGCCGGAGATTCTGCGGGTGGAGCGGGGCGGCGAGGTGACCTACCACGGGCCGGGCCAGTGGGTGGGCTATGCCCTACTGAACCTAAAGCGCCATAGGACTGTCTACGGCTCCCATGGCCAGCCGGATCTGCACTGCTACCTGCGCCACCTAGAAGAGGTGCTCATCCAGACCGTAGCCCACTTTGGCCTGCGGGGGGAGCGGATCCCTGGCCTGACAGGGGTTTGGGTGCAAGGCCACAAGGTGGCGGCCATCGGCATCAAGGTCTCCCGCTGGGTTACCTACCACGGCTTTGCCCTCAACGTCTGTCCGGATCTGCCTGCCTTCGCGGCCATCGTGCCCTGCGGGATCCCCGATCGCCCGGTGGGATCCCTGGTGCAGTTTTGTCCGGAGGTAACAATGGCTGCCGTAGCCCCAGTGTTGGTGCAATCTTTTTGTCATGTCTTCGGGCTGCAGGCCCAGGCAGTTTCCCTGGCCGAGTGGTTGGGAGAGCCTCCTTGGTTTGTCTAAATCCGAGATGGTCCTGGATTAATCCAAGGGCGACTACTCCACCCCCAACTGGCGCAGCAGTTGCTGCAGGATGGCTTGGTCAGCAAAATTGCCGCTTTGGGAAAAAAGAGCCAAGGCCTGGCGAAAGGCAGCCATGGCAGCCTCTCGCTCCCCCAGTTGCAGGTGGGCCACGCCGCGACTAAAGTAGGCCTCTGGGATCCCCGGATCCAACTGGATGGCCCGCTCCGCATCGGCTAGGGCTTTTTGGGGCTGGCGCAACTGGTTGTAAACGTAGCTGCGGTTAACGTAGGCCGGCGCATAGGTGGGATCCAACTCTACTGCCCGATCCAGATCGGCCAAAGCCGCCACCGGATCCCCGCGCAGCAACTTGAGGGATCCCTGCCAGTTAAACTCGGAAGCAGGGCTTCGGGCCGAGGTCTGCTCAGGAGGAGTGGGGGAGGTGGGCAAAGAGAGGGCGGGGGCAGGAG
>NZ_JANSJB010000059.1:7937-9811 GCF_047462355.1 Synechococcus sp. H55.9
AGAGCCACCCTTCCCCATCGCCGCTTCATCGTGCTCCGCTGAGGATCCCAACCCAGTCCAGTATAGACTGCCCGCAAGAGGGGCCATCCTTGCACTTGGCCAACTCGCCGAGAAGCCCCGCTTTGGACCCGGGATGAGAGGCGGATTAGCTAAAATAGCTTGGCTTATCCTATCGTACTGACGGAAAAGGCACCTTGATCGAGCGCTACACTCTGCCAGAAATGGGCCAGATTTGGTCCACCGCCCACAAGCTCCAGACCTGGCTACAAGTAGAGCTGGCCGTCTGTGAGGCGCAGGCGGAGCTGGGGCGGATCCCTCAAGAGGCTCTGCAGGAGATCAAAGCCAAAGCTGCCTTTGACCCGGCGCGGGTTTTGGCAATCGAGGCGGAAGTCAAGCACGATGTTATTGCCTTCTTGACCAACCTCAACGAGCATGTGGGCGAGGCGGGGCGCTACATCCACCTGGGCTTGACCAGCTCGGATGTGTTGGACACAGCCTTGGCCCTGCAGCTTGTAGCCTCGGTTGAGATCTTGCAAGCTCGGCTGGCCGATCTCATCGCTGCTTTGCGTGAGCAGGCCCGCCGACACCGCTACACCCTGATGATGGGCCGCACCCATGGCGTCCATGCCGAGCCCATTACCTTTGGCTTTAAGCTGGCCGGCTGGCTGGCCGAGTGCCTGCGCCATCAGGAGCGCCTAGCGCGCCTACGGGAGGTGGTCGCCGTGGGCAAGATCTCCGGCGCCGTGGGTACCTACGCCAATGTGCCCCCCCAGGTGGAACAGTTGGCCTGCGCCCGCTTAGGCCTCAAACCGGATACGGCCTCGACGCAGGTGATCTCCCGCGATCGCCACGCTGAGTATGTGCAGACCTTGGCTTTGATTGGCTCTTCTCTGGAGCGCTTTGCCACCGAGATCCGCCACCTACAGCGGACAGAGGTGCTGGAGGTTGAGGAGTACTTTGCCCCCGGCCAAAAGGGATCCTCCGCCATGCCCCACAAGCGCAACCCCGTCAAAGCAGAACAACTGACGGGAATTGCCCGCCTCTTGCGGGGGTATGCTGTCTCGGCCCTGGAAAACATTCCCCTCTGGCATGAGCGGGATATTTCCCATAGCTCTGTAGAGCGGGTCATCCTGCCCGATGCCTCCATCCTCTGCCACTACCTACTGGTCAACATGGCAGATCTGGTGCGCCACCTGCAGGTTTACCCTGCCAACATGGAGCGCAACCTCACCCTCTACGGTGGTGTTGTCTTTAGCCAGCAGGTGCTTTTGGCTTTGGTGGAGAAGGGCTTGAGCCGTGAGGAAGCCTACCGACTGGTGCAGGAAAATGCCCACCGCGCCTGGAACCAAGCCGGCGGAGATTTCCACGCCAATCTGCTGGCGGATCCCAGAGTAATGGCCCACCTGAGCGAGGCGGAGCTGCAGGCCTGCTTTGACCCACGGCGGCACCTCACCCACCTGGACGAGATCTTTGCCCGCTTGGGCATTTGAGGATCCCCTATGGCTTGGCAGCGGCAACATGTCTTGGGGCTGGCGGACTTTACCCGCGAAGAGTATCAAATTGTCTTGCAAACCGCCGCCAGCTTTCAGGAAGTGCTGACCCGGCGGCTGCCCAAGGTGCCCACCCTGCAGGGGAAGGTGGTGGTGACGCTGTTTTTCGAGCCTTCCACCCGCACCCGCAACAGCTTTGAGCTGGCGGCCAAGCGCCTGTCAGCGGATGTGCTCAACTTTTCCCCCGGCACCTCTTCGCTAAGCAAGGGGGAAACCATTTTGGATACGGCTCGCACCTTTTTGGCCATGGGATCCGACGTGCTCATCGTCCGCCACGCCCAGGCCGGGGTGCCGCAGCAGTTGGCCGCCGAGATCAATCGCCGC
>NZ_JANSJB010000059.1:9911-17026 GCF_047462355.1 Synechococcus sp. H55.9
TGGGATCCGACGTGCTCATCGTCCGCCACGCCCAGGCCGGGGTGCCGCAGCAGTTGGCCGCCGAGATCAATCGCCGCAGATCCCCAGCGGGGGTGCTAAACGCGGGGGATGGCCTGCACGAACATCCCACTCAAGCTTTGCTGGATCTATTTACCCTCTGTAGCCACCTGGATCCGCAGCGACCTCGCCTCGAGCTGCTGCAGGGGGTGAAGGTGGCCATTGTCGGTGACATCCTCCACTCGCGGGTAGCCCGCTCCAACATCTATGCTCTAGTGGCCGCTGGCGCAGACGTCCACTTGGCCGGCCCGCCCACCCTGTTGCCCAAAGACTTTGCCCAGTTTGTGCCCGGCCATACTCTGCCGGTGCACTGGCAGTTGGAGCCGGCCCTAGCAGGAGCCCGCTTCGTCATCGCCCTGCGCCTGCAACGGGAGCGGATGAGCGAATTCCTCATCCCCAGCCTGCAGGAATACCACCACCTTTTCGGCCTCACCCAGCAGCGGCTGCGCCTGTGCCACCCCGAGGTGAGGGTTCTCCACCCCGGCCCGGTCAACCGCGGCGTGGAACTGAGTTCTGAAGTGATGGAGGATCCCAGCCTCAACCTCATCGAGCGGCAAGTTGCCCACGGCGTTGCGGTGCGCATGGCTTTGCTGTACCTGATGGGCGGCGGGCGGATCCCGGCTTAGACCTCCCCCTTTCCCCTCTGGTCGGGGAACTTGAGGAGCTGCTTGACGTCTAGAGTGCTGAGGTTACTCTTCTAGCCAACTCAACGCTCTCCGCAAAAGCAAGAAAGAAGCTCTTGCGGGGGCTCTTTTGGACACATTGAACCCTACATAAGCCTATATAAGCTTGGCAAGATTTGGGGCAGCTTTCTGCTCTAGGTTCTGCGCAACTTATCTTCTGTTCAAACTTTTTTTCTGGCTGGCCAGCATCATCTTTTATTTGGATCGAGGTCACCTAGCCAAGTCTAAGACAAGCTAAAAGCCTTGCAAAATAAGCTTTTCACAGATCCTGAGCTCCAGGATCATTTTTTGCTGCTATCTAAACCCAAGCAAATCACCAGGTAAAAAATCAAGAGCTCATAGCAATCATCTCATTTAGAAAGACACCGACTTTTTCTTCTGGCTTAACCTAAACTTAACCTTAACATATTCTACTCTTAACCTTGAGGTTGTAGGGTTATAGGCGTCGATTAAAATCAGACATTTCTTTCTTATGCGATCTCTGCTCTCTGCTTCTGTTTCTTCTATCGCGGCTCTGGCGGTGGGAGCCCTGGCGCTGGCCCCGGCCCAAGCCCAAACCGTGCAAATCTCTGGCGCAGGTGCTACCTTCGCTGCGCCGCTGCTGCAGCGCTGGTTTGATGCCTACAATCGCACCGTAGATCCCAATGTGCAAGTCAGCTACCAGTCTGTTGGGAGCGGTGCCGGTCTGGAGCAATACATCAACGGCACGGTGGACTTCGGTGCTTCCGAGGGTCCGATGACCGAAAAGTACAACGCCTCTCGCTACAAGAGCTTCAAAGAGAAATACGGCTACGAGCCCCTGCAACTGCCTCTGGCGGGGGGCGCCATTGAATTTGCCTACAACCTGCCCGGCATCGGCGACAAAGAGCTCGTGCTCAAGCGGGAAACCTACTGTGGCATTGTTACCGGCGAAATCACCCGCTGGGACGACATTCGCATCAAGGCCCAAAACCCCAACCTGGCAAGTCGGCTGCCCGCGCTGGACATCACCTGGGTGCACCGCTCCGACGGCTCTGGGACGACCTTCGTGTTCAGCAACCACATCAACGCTGCTTGCCCCAACTGGAAGGGCGGCGTGGGAACCACGGTGGAGTGGCCGGTTGGCATCGGTGCCCAGGGCAACGAAGGGGTAGCCGCCACCATCAAGCAGGAGCAAGGGGCAATTGGCTATGTGAACCAGTCCTTTGCCAAGCTGGAGCAACTGACTACTGCTCGCATAGAAAACAAAGCGGGCAAGATTGTCGAGTTTTCTCCTGAGCGGGCTACTTCTGCCCTCAACGCTCCCCTGCCCGAAGATTTTGCCCTGCTGGTGCCGGATCCCGAAGGGCCTGACGACTACCCCATCGTTGGTTTGTTCTGGGTGATGCTCTACCGCGAATATCCTGACGAGCAAAAGCTGAAGAAGCTGGTGGAAGCCATCAAGTGGACGCAGGGGCCAGAGGGCCAAGCCATCACCAAAGAACTGGACTACATCCCCATGCCGGAGCCGGCCATCCAGCGGATCTTCGCCGAGCTGGATAAGATCAAGGTCAACCCCAACGCGAAGCGATGAGTTGCTGTCCTGTTGAAAGGTGTTAGTTGAGGGCCAGTGGTCAACAAGAGGCTGTGCTCTTCCTGTTGGCTACTGGCTTGCCGCTTTGCTGATTTTTAACGGGTAAAAGTTCTGTCGGCACTGACTTTTGACGTTGTCGCCAGTCTGAGTCCAACAAGCTTTTGGTGTTCACTGTTGGCCAGGACACAGACAACTGCAACACCGATGGAATGTAGGGTGAGAGAGGTTTTGCCACAATCTGCCCACCAGTAGAATTGCCACAGCGGGGATCCTATGACTTCGGCAGCCAGAGACTACGACTTATCAACGGATGTTGCTATTGAAAAGAAAATGGATGTTTCCCGCGCCCTCGACGTGGGTTTTGTCCGCCTAACTTTGGTGCTGGCAGGGTTTGCCGGCATCATTCTCATTTGGGTGATCGTGCAGACCACTGAGGCAGCCCTGCCGGCCATGCGCCAGTTTGGCTTGGGCTTTCTGGTCACCAGCCGCTGGAACCCGGTGGAAAACATCTATGGGGTGTTGCCCCAGATCTACGGCAGTTTGATGACCTCTCTGGTGGCCCTGATTTTTGCCATTCCTTTGGGCATCGGCACCGCCATTTTCTTGACGGAAGATTTTGCCCCCAAGTGGATAACGGCGCCGATTGCCTTTGCCATTGAGCTGATCGTGGCCATTCCCAGTGTGGTGCTGGGGCTGTGGGGCATCTTTGTGCTCATTCCGGCGGTGCGGCCCATCTTCCGAGCCATCAATCAGACGCTGGGGTGGATCCCTTTCTTCGGCGGCCCGGCTCCCCGAGGCCCCAGTCTGTTGATTGTAGCCATGGTGCTGGGGATCATGATTTCCCCCATCATCATTTCCATCACCCGCAGCACCCTTGAATCGCTGCCCCGGGGCCTCAAAGAGGGCGCCTTGGCGTTGGGAGCCAGCCGCTGGGAGACGATCTTGACGGTGATGATCCCGGCGGGCCTGTCGGGCATTGTCAGCTCGATCATGCTGGCATTGGGACGAGCCTTGGGGGAGACCATGGTGGCAGCAATGATTTCCGGCAACGCCAACCGCATCAACATCTCCCTGCTGCAGCCAGGATCCACCATTACCGGCTTGATTGCCTCTCAGTTCGGCGAGGCAGGACGCCTGCAGGTGTCGGCCCTTATGTATGCCGGTGTGGTGTTGATGGTGCTGACCCTGTTGGTTAACGTCATGGCCGAAATCATCATCCGCAAGTTTCAAAACTTGGAGCAGTAACCGAGGAGCCTCGTCATCATGTCCCAGTCAGCCCAGCTTGTTCCTGAGGAGATCGACATTAGCCGTGCCGCTGTTGCCCCCCTGCGGAGATACACGAGCATTGCCTTGACGCTGCTGAGCGGACTGTTTGTGGCCGCCATCATAGCTGCCCTATCTTGGGTGCTGTGGGACATCGGTAAGGAGGGCATCCAGAGGATAAGCTGGGACGTCCTCACCGAGACTCGCTACCCGGCTCCAGGGTTAGCAGAGGGGGGGTTTGGCCACGCTATCGTCGGCAGCGTAATGGTTCTGGCCACGGGGGCGGCTTTGAGCTTTCCCTTCGGGATCCTAGCGGCCGTTTACCTGTCGGAGTTTGGCCGCGGCAGCCGCTTGGCCTACTTGGTCAAGTTCTCCTGTAACGTGCTCACGGGCGTGCCGGCCATTCTCTGCGGCCTGTTTGCCTACGCTTTGGTGGTGCGGGGATCCGGCTTCTCGGCTTTTTCGGGGGGAGTTGCCCTGGGCGTGTTGATGCTGCCCATTGTCATCCGCTCCACGGAAGAGGCGCTGCTTTTGGTGTCGCCGGATATGCGTTTGGCTTCGGTTGGCCTGGGGGCCACTCGCTTTCAGACCACAATGCGGATTGTCCTACCGGCAGCAGCTCCGGCCATTGTAACAGGCTTGATCTTGGCCTTGGCGCGGGCTGCCGGCGAGGCAGCACCTCTACTTTTTACTTCCTTCAACAACAATTTCTGGTCAACCAACCTGTTTGGACCGGTGGCTACCCTGCCGGTGATGGTTTACTTCTTCTCAATTATTCCCTTCAAGGTGCAGCAGGAGCTGGCATGGGCAGGAGCCCTAGTGCTGCTGGCCATTGTTTTGGCAGCCAGCTTGCTGGCCCGCTTCCTGGTCTACAAAGCCAGAAGATAGTTTAAGCCTTGTCGGACAGCGGCCAGGTGTGAATTAGCCTCTTGACGAACTTTCTGCGAGTGGGATCATGAAAACTCAATCTGCTAACTCAACCACCTACGTCTTCCGAACGGAAAACCTGAGCGTCTACTATGGCTCGAACCTAGCGGTGAAAAACGTCACCATGGATATTCCCGCCCGGCAAATTACGGCTTTTATCGGGCCTTCTGGCTGTGGCAAAAGTACCATCCTGCGCTGCTTTAACCGCACCAATGACTTGATCCCAGGGGCGCGCGTGGAGGGCAAACTTACCTACCACAGCAAAGACCTCTACGCCGAAAACGTAGATCCCGTGGCGGTGCGGCGGCGCATTGGCATGGTGTTCCAGAAGCCCAACCCTTTTCCCAAGAGCATCTACGACAACGTTGCCTATGGCCCGCGGGTGCTGGGGATGAAAGTGGACTTGGACGAGGTGGTGGAAACTTCGCTCAAGCGGGCCGCCCTTTGGGATGAGGTGAAAGACAAGTTGAAAGAAAATGGCCAGTCTTTGTCTGGGGGGCAGCAGCAGCGTTTGTGTATTGCCCGCGCCCTGGCGGTACAGCCGGATGTCATCCTCATGGACGAGCCCTGCTCGGCGTTGGATCCCATCTCCACCCGCCGCATCGAGGAGCTGATGAAGGAGCTGGAGCAGGACTATACCATCATTATCGTCACCCACAACATGCAGCAGGCCAGCCGCGTCTCGGACATGACGGCTTTCTTCAGCGTGGAGCTGGTGGGATCCAACCGCGTGGGCGAACTGGTGGAGTTCGACCGAACGGAGGTGATCTTCAACAGCCCTGCCAAAGAGGCGACCAAAGACTATGTAGAGGGCCGCTTCGGCTGATGCTCGGGACGGGCCGGGATCCCCTGGAGAGGCGTTTTCTGTCTCTGGTGAGCCTTTCTGCCGGCCCTTTGCACAGACAATGGAGTCTAAGTAGCCTGCTATCCAATTGGGGATCCCTATGACCGTTGCTGCTTCTGGAAAATTGCAGGCCTTGCTTTCTGAGCTGGCCGACCTTGAAACCATCACCGATCCGGCGCAAGTTGCCAAGTTGTCGCTGGACTTTTACCACTACAGCCCTGTGCTCAGCCGCCAGTTGAGCAACAAGCGCGGGGAAGTGGTGGTGCGCCCTGCCGATGAAGCAGAAGTGATGCGGGTGGCGGCGGCCTGTGCCAAGTGGAGAGTACCCCTGACCGTGCGCGGCGCCGGTACCGGTAACTATGGCCAGTGCATCCCCCTAGCTGGCGGTGTGATCCTGGACATGAGCAAGCTCAACCAGGTAATCTGGGCCAAGCCGGGCTTGGCGCGGGTACAGGCGGGGGCCAAGCTGATGGCCATCGACAAACACACCCGCGAGCTGGGCTGGGAGATCCGTATGGCCCCTTCCACCTACCGCACCGCCACTATTGGGGGGTTCATTGCCGGCGGTAGCGGCGGCATCGGCTCTGTGACCTACGGCCAACTGCTGGATCGGGGCAACATCTTAGGGCTGCGGGTGATTACAGTCGAAGAGGAGCCGCGGGCCCTGGAGCTGCGGGGAGACGACGTGTTTAAAGTCAGCCATGCCTGGGGCCTCAACGGGATCATCACCGAGGTGGAGATTCCCTTGGCGCCGGCCTATCCTTGGGCGGAGCTGGTGGTGGCCTTCCCGCCGGAGGGGGGGTTTATGCCCTGCGCCCACTTTGGCCAGGCTCTGGCCGAGGCAGATGGGATCCTGAAGAAACTCATCAGCCTGCACGCCTGGCCGATCCCTCGCTACTTCGTCCCCTTGCAGGACTACTTGCCCCAGGGATCCGCCGTGGCCCTCTTGATGGTGGCCGAGTACAGCCTAGAGCCGTTGCTGGAGCTCATTCGGGAGCATGGCGGCCAGGTGGTCTACAACAAAACGGCTCAGGAGGCCAGCAGGGGGATCTCACTGGGGGAGTTCTCTTGGAACCACACCACCCTGCACTGCCGCAGCGTGGATCCCAATTTGACCTATCTACAATCGATTTTTCCGCCCGATCGGGAGCTGAAGGTGGTGCAGCACCTGTACGAGCACTTTGGCGACGAAGTGCTGATGCACCTGGAGTGGATTCGCATCCGGGGGCAGGCTACCCCGGTCGGCCTGCAAATTGTGCGCTTTACAACGGAAGAACGCCTCAACGAGATCATGCGCTATCACGAGGCGCAGGGAGTCTTCATCGCCAATCCCCACACTTTCATCATCGAAGAGGGGGGTCGCAAAGTGATGGATCCGCGCCAGCTCCGTTTTAAGGAAGAAGTGGATCCCTATGGATTGCTTAACCCCGGCAAGATGCGCAGTTGGCAAGGGCGGGCTTCTGCTTGAAAGTGCTGAGAGGGCTTTATCCTCTAATATCCAGCGATCTCTGAGTTGCCTCTGCCAAAAGGAGAGGGGCTTGACAGTCAATCTTCTGCCAAGGCCAGCTCCAAAGCATAGGGACAAGTCTCCGGAAAGGCCGAGATATCCCCTCAAGCTGGGGCTATCTTCGAGGGCCAATTCAAGCTGAGTTCGCGCATCTGTGATGGCATCCAGCCAGCTCTCTGAGCGACGCTGAGGTTGATATTGCCACATGAACTACCCCACCGCGTAGGCGGGTGGGGTTTCCTCACCCGCTTGGCAGCAGAGCTTTTGTCTCTTCTTCTGCCC